>JBFJHN010000408.1:0-4040 GCA_041613275.1 Candidatus Krumholzibacteriia bacterium
CATCGCGCGGGTTGTCGCCGGAGACGTCGTGCACCGCGTCGAGCGCCGCGTCGTCGAAGGCAATCTCCCGCATGGGCTTGGCCGTGCGCACCCGGTGCTCGACGTACTGCCGCGTTTCGCTTGCGCTCATGGGCTCGATGGCGATGAACAGCTCCACGCGCTGCCGCAGCGGGCGGAGCTCAAACGACTCGAGCGTCTTGAGAACCTCGGGTTGGCCCACGAGAACGATGTGCAAGAGCTTCTCGCGCCAGGTCTCCAGGTTCGAGACCAGCCGCAGCTCCTCGAGCGCGCCAGGATCGAGAACCTGCGCCTCGTCGACGAACACGACGGTCCGCTGACCGGACTCCCGGTTGCGCAGCAGCACCTCGTGGATGGCGTGCATCAGCTCGGCCTTGCTCTCCGGAACGCGCTCCACACCGAGCTCCTCGGCCAAGGTGCGCAAGAGCTGCATTCCGTCGAGTGTCGGGTTGAAGATGTACGCCGTGCGCAAGCCGTCGCCGGCCTTGTCCAGGAAGCGGTTGACGAGCGTCGTCTTGCCTGTGCCGACCTCGCCGGTCATGACGACGATGCCCTTCCCGGTCTTCATCGCGAACTCGAGACGGCCGAGCGCTTCGCGCACGCTGCGCGATGCGAACAGCATGCTGGGGTCGGCCACCAGCTTGAACGGGGCGCGCTCGAATCCGTAGTAGCTCTCGTACACGTCACACCTCATGGCGCTTCAGTAGGCGCCCTTGCGCGCGATCACCGCTGGCAGCGTGCGCAGCAGGATCCACAGGTCGAGCCGCATGCTGCGGCGGCGGATGTACTCCAGATCGAGCCGCATCCATTCGTCGAAGCCGATGTGGCTGCGACCGGCGATCTGCCACAGACAGGTGATGCCGGGCTTCACCTCGAGCCGTCGCAGGTGCCAGGGCTCGTACAGCTCGACCTCGGCGGGAATCTGCGGGCGCGGTCCGACGATGGACATGTCGCCCCGCAGCACGTTGACGAGCTGCGGCACCTCGTCGAGGCTGCTGCGACGCAGAAAAGCGCCGATCACCGTGATGCGGGGGTCGCGTCGAATCTTGAACGCCGGGCCCGTGGCCTCGTTGAGCTCGACGAGGCCCGATTTCATGCCCTCGGCTTCACGCACCATGGAGCGGAACTTGTAGCAGACGAACATGCGACCGCGACGCCCGACGCGGTGTTGCGCGAACACCACGGGACCGGGCGAATCGAGCTTGATCAACACGACGATGAGCGGGACGAGAGGCAGCAGCAGCGTCAAACCCGCGAGCGCCAGAACGACGTCGAGCGTGCGCTTCGACACGCGGTACGCCCACGAGTCGGGAACCTCGAAACGCAAGTTTTCGGGCTCGGGAATCGCTGCTGGGCGGACGGATTCCAGCGGCAGAGGCTGCAACCTCGAGCTCAACGACACGCGCTCTCATCCTTCACGGCTGCTGTTGGTCATGCGCGATGTCACGGAAGGACCAAGGCCCGCGGAAAGCGGACCGTCCGAATCTCCGAAAAGGTCCCCGATCGCTGTTCAATCACTCGGTAGCGACGTGTCGATGAACGACGACCTCCGGGTTGCCGAGGTTGCTGGCGCGGCAGTATAGCAAGCCAAATTCAACAGTGTCAATCGACTCCGCCGCGGAGGGAGACCGGTCAGGGCTTCGCGTCATCGGCGAGGAGGGCGTGCAGGAGCGGGACGAGGATTTCGTGGTGGCCGGTGATCGCCAATGAGCGGCCGTCCTTCTGTGTCGGACGCCGCAGGACGTTCTCCGTCGGGCGGTAGTGCTGCAGCATGTCCAGATTCGCGGTCGTGAAACGCCGCACGCTGCCGTGGACGTTGCGAGCGAGCGTCAACGCCTTGAGAAACACCTCCGGCATGATCACCGCAGACCCCAGGTTCACGACCACCCCGCCATCCGTCAGGGTGTGCAGCCCCGCGGCCAGGATGCGAAAATCGCGCATGCTCAGCGTCCCCAGGAGCGCTCCGTCGGCCTGCGGGTGCTGGTGGAGGATGTCGCCGCCCAGCGACACGTGCACCGTGAACGGGATCCCGAGCGCATACGCCTGCGCCAGCAGGCTGTGCTCGACGTGCGGTGGTTCGGCCTCGAGCAGAGCGCGTCCCAGGCACTCCCCCATCCCCTCCTGGCGCTCGCCTCCGGAGCGAAATGCCTCGAACATGAACGCGGGCGTTTCACGGACCATGCCGAAGATGCCGCGCTCGAGCGTGTCGGCGACGTCCTCGGAGGTGCGCCCGAAGAGCGAAGTTTCGACATCGTGGATGCTGAGCGAACCGTTGCTGGCCAGATGCGTGACGAAGCCGCGGCGCATGAGATCGACGAGATACGGCGAGACGCCCGTCTTCATCACGTGGCCGCCTAGCATGAACAGCCGCATGCGCTTTTGCTGTCGCGCTTCGCGCAGGGCCGTGACGAGCTCGCGCAGCGCACGCGCGGCGAGGATGTCCGGGAGCGCGCGCAGCCATTCCGACGGCTGTATTGCCGCCGACGGGTCGCCGAACTGCTCGACGCCCACCTTGTTGTCGCGCTCGTGAATGCTGACCGTGCGCACGGTGGACAGGTCGATTTCCGGATAACGCGACACGTTAGCGCCGTCCCCCCTGCAGGATCGCAGCGTTCTCCGGCCCGTCGCCCAAGCGATACTCGGTGAGCACGGCCGCGATCGCGCCCACGAGCACCTTGCTCTTCATGAGCACCGGCATCTTGACCTCGTCGTCGGTCACCCACACCCGCAGGCGTCCCTTCTGGTTGAACAGCGCCTCTCCGAGAACCACGGGCTCGAGCACCAGGCAGTCGAAGGTGCCGGCGTCGACGGTGACGGTCTCACGCCCGTGTACCTTGACCTCCATCGGATAGTTCTTGCCGTTGTCGTGGTTGGGCACGTAGAAGCGCGCGCCGGGCTCGAGGTCGAGCGTGCGCACGTAGTAGAACGACGACAGCACGTCTTGCACGTCCTCGAGCACCTCGCATTCGCGCTTGCCGTCGATGTTCGCCACGTTGCGTTCGTGGTCGAACATCACGAACAGGTCCTTGCGGTACTTGCCCTCGCGCAAGTGCTTCTCGAAGCGCACCGATCGCAGCTGCAGCGTGTCCATGAACGATTCGACGCGATCGTTCACCGGGAAGAAGGTCGAGAACACCTTGTTGGACTGCGCGGTGGTGATGAAATGATACGTGGGAATGCCGTCGCGCATGCGAATCTTCGGATGGATCTGCATCGTGGCCGTGCCGGCGTTGACCAAGCCGTACTGCACGGAGAACTCGAGATACTCGCCGGGCGCGAAGCGCACGCGGCTGGGCGGCCGTTCGGCCGGCAGAGAGTCGGGCATCTGGCCGATGAGCTCGCACTCCTCGGCTGCGGGGGCGGCGGAGGCCAGCGCCAGCGCCAGGGCCGCACAGGCTCCCTTCAGGACGCGTTGGATGTTCACGACGTTCCTCATCGCTCCGATCGGGCAGCCCGCCTTCCCCCCTGGAACCCCCAGACCCCGGAACGCGTTCCGCCGCGCACCAGGCCGCTCCCGAAGGTAGTCGTCCGCGGGCCGCAGGTCCACGATCGGGAAGCATGCGCCGCGACGCGCGCATCCGGGGTCTCAGCGCGCCGCGCTCCAACCCAGCTCGCGCTGGCCGGCCGCGAGGAAGCGAGCCGCGACGCGCTCCGGCGTGAAGTGTGCGTGCACGAAGCGCGCGCCTTGCGACGCGAGGCGCTCGCGCAGAGCGGCATCGCGTCGCAGTCGCCGCAACGCCTCGGCCAGGGCCTCGGCGTCGCCGGCCGGGACGCTCCACAGGTGCTCGCCCGGCGTGAACAACTCTTCGAGGGCCGGGCTCGCGGCGCTGACGACGCAGCGCCCCAGCGCGAGGCTCTGGAAGATCTTGTTCGGCACGACGCGTGCCGCTTTGCGCGTGGTGCCGAAGATGCCCAGGAGGACGTGGGCGTGACGCAGCCGCTGCACGAGCTGCAGCGGCGGCAAAGCGGCGCGACCCTCGAGCGCCACGCCCTCGGCGCGTGCGCGCTCGACCACCGGATAC
>JBFJHN010000409.1:0-4038 GCA_041613275.1 Candidatus Krumholzibacteriia bacterium
CTGCGCGCCTGGAGCGCCTCGTGGCGCGCAACCTGGGAGCCGGCGTGAGCTTGCCCGAGAGCCTGCTCGCGGCCAACATCGCCGCGTGGCGCGATCTTCCGGTCGGGGAACGCGTGGCGCGTTGGGCGGAGCTCTTCTTGCAGCGCGGTGAAACGTCGTATCTGTTCGGCCTCAAGGAGGGCGGCTACGTCGCCGACAGCCTGCTGGTCCAGGACTACAAACAGGACTGCGTGCTGTTCTCGTACCGCTGCAGCGAGCTGGCGCGCGCGTCGTCACCGCGCGACGCCGTGCTGCGCGCGCTCGACACGCGCTTTGCCGGCGGAACGGCGTTCGAGGTCGTCTCGGCGTCGGGCAGCGTCGACTACGACCACGCCTCGCACCTGGACTACTCGCTCGACATCGTGCGCTCGGGGATCTGGGGACGCGACGTGACGCGCGAAATCGGCCTGGCGGTCACTGACAGCGTCGGCACCCGCCGCTACCCCGCGGGGTCCTTTGCGTACATCCCAACGGACGCCCTGAGGCTCGAACGCTTCGCGGACGGCGACCTGCTGTACTTCGTCTTCGACGAGAGCCACCCGCGCGGCAAGAAGATGCGCGAGGAGTACGGCTTGGTGATCGGGCACCAGGGGATCGTGCGAAAGCGGGACGGCGACGTCGACGTGATCCACGCGGCGATCTCGGATCTTCCCGGAGAGTACCGTGGCAACCGCGTGGTACGTGTGCCGTTGCGCACGTATCTCGAGCGCGTCGAGAGCTACAAGGGCGTCATCGTCACGCGACTCGACGCCGGCGCGGATGAGGGTCGCTGAAGCGCTCCGGTTCGGCGGGCTCTGGGGCTGAGAGCGAGAACAGCCTCAAGAGGCGCTCTGGGGGCCGAATTCCGCACTTTTTGCTTTGACAAGCCCTCGCCGCCGCCCTACAGTTCCGGCCGTTCGCACGCAATCTGAACCCAACACCCCCATGAGGAGGTTTCTGCTCCATGGCAGCAAGGCGCGGTAAGAAGGCCAAAGGCCCGGCCGAACTGATCATCTCGAAGAGCCGCACCAAGGGCGCCACGAAGAAGTGCAACGTCGCGAGCGATTTCTATGGCGCTCTCGACAAAAAGGTCCGGGCAATCATCGCCGAGGCCGAGTCGCGCGCGATCGCCAACAAGCGCAAGACGCTCAAGCCCGCGGACCTGTGAGAAAGCGCGCGAAAGCGCACGGTTTCATACGACGGGCCGAGTCGAACTCGGCCCGTCGTGCTTTCTTCAAGGCTGGATGTGAGCGCGGTAGCGCAGCACGGTCTCCGAGCGCGCGGGCACCGTGACGGTGAAGGTGGCGGTCGTGGCGTTGGTCTTTTCGTACGGCAGCGAGCTGTTCAGGATCTTCCAGTCGCCCATGAACTCCTCTTCGACGCGTACGTCCACCTGCGCGTCCTTGGCGTTGCGCACTTTGACGTCGAACGCCACTTCGTACGCGCGCTCGGCGCCGCGGCGGTAGTCGGTCTGCACGTGCTCGCCCAAGACGTCGAACGCGCGCCCGACCTCGAACTCGAGCTGCTCGTCGCGCGGTGTGTGGCCGATGCGGCTCTCTCCGAGGAACTCCTTCGCGCGTTCCGCACCCTGCCGGTACACGCGCACGATGCCTGCCGGAATGGGCGCGCCGAGGTTGTTGTCTTCGGTGTTCTGCAGCCGCAGGACGACGCTCGCCTGCTGCGGGCCGGGTTCCTGGACGCGATACTGCGGCGACAGCCTCACGGAGTTGCCGCGCAGACGGTAGCTCTTGTCGACGCGCACTCCGGAAGCGCCAAAGAAACGAATCTGCTTCGAGGCGTTGTTCGCGAGATCCGTGCGGCGATCGAGCGTGTACGTGTAGTACTCGAACGATGCCTGTGCGTCGAAAGCGGCTTCCTCAGCGGCGAACGCAACCTGGCGCGCGCGCAGCTGCACCATCTCGCGCACGCGGTTGACGTCGCCTGCGACCAGCTTGATCTGCGCGTTCTCGAACCCGGCGCCGCTGCGGTTGTCGAGCGTCACCCAGCCGCCCATCTCGGCGCGCGTGTCGCTGGCGTCGAGGTCCAACACGTAGTCGGCGCGCCACCCGAGTCCTGAGGTGAGGTACCCCACCTCGATCTCGTGGCGTCCTCCGCGCGCGCCGTCCAGCAGCCACGCCAGCGTCGGCCGCGGCGACAAGCCGGCGGGCAGCGCATCGAGGACCAGCGTCCCCGGGAGCTCGAAGACGATTTGCCCGCCCATGTCGTAGACGTAGCCTTCGTGCGTCGACAGCAGGGTCGCGGTTCCGCGGCTGCCGTCCTCCATGCGGTAGCCGACCGTGCGTCCGACGTACTTCTCCATGAGCGCCGACTTCGAGATGAGATCGTACGTGTAGGCCTGTTCCACCACGCGCAGGCCACCGCGCCCCGTCGCGCGCACCGACACGGTCACCGGGTCGATTCCCGTGGTGACGTCCTGATAGAGCAGACGAAACGGGCCACTGCGCGTTTCGATTTCGCGCACCTCACGCACGAGACACAGATCGCCGCTGTAGATCGTCAACCCGACGTCGCGCCGCGCCTCGGCCGTGCTCCTCGGCTCTTGTGTGAACGCGGCGGGCGCTCCGGCCAACGCCGTCACGAAGCCCGCCAGGACGATTGCGTTCGCCTTGCGATCGAAGTTGCGCATGGTTCCTCCCTCGCGCGCTGTGATGTCCGCGCGTCCCGTGCAGCGGACGGGTGCGGCGCGCCGTTACAGAATGTACCGCTTTGCGACAGCGGAATTCCGTCTTTGTCGGTGCCCACGCGAGCGCGCGCACATCCCCGCCGGGCCGCCGCGCCCACCGCGGAATCGCCGTCCTTGCTGAGAGTTACGCGCGTTGCTAAGGTGCGCCCATGTTCGATGCGCTGCTTCGCGACCTGTGGTCCGACGATTGGTTCCAGGAAGCCCTCACCGCAACCCGAATCCAGGAGGCCGTGGAAGCGCGGCGTGCCGACGTCGAGCTGCGTGCGGATCTGCGCGTGGCGTTGACGCGGCTCGGCGTCGACCGGCTGTACGAGCATCAAGCTGCGGCGCTGCGGCATGCGCGCAGCGGTCGCAACGTGGTCGTGGCCACACCCACCGCCAGCGGCAAGACGCTGTGCTTCAATCTTCCGGTGATCGAGAGCGTCCTGGACGCGCGCGACGCCGGCGACGCAGCCCACGCGCTGTATCTCTTCCCGCTCAAGGCGCTCGAGCACGACCAGCTCAAGAGCCTGCATCGTCTGCGCGATGCCATCGGGCTGCATGAATCGTTCACCGCGGCGATCTTCGACGGCGACACCAAGGATGCCGAGCGCCGCAGGCTCAAGGAGCAGCCGCCGCATCTGCTGCTCAGCAACCCCGACATGCTGCACGCCTCCATTCTGCCCGGGCACGAGCGCTGGGCACGCTTCTTCGCCGGCTTGCGCTGGATCGTCCTGGACGAGCTGCACACGTATCGGGGCATCTTTGGCTCGCACGTTCTGCACGTCTTGCGGCGATTGCTGCGCCTGGCCGCGCACTACGGCGCCGCGCCCCGGGTCATCGCGGCGTCGGCCACCATCGACAACCCGGGCGAGCTGGCGCAGCGTCTCTTCGGCATGCCGTTCGAAACCGTCACCCGCAACGGCGCGCCCACGGGTCCGCGACACGTGCACTTGCTGGACCCGAGCAGCCACGGCTTGGACTTCGCAACGACGTTGTTTGCGCGCTGCGTGCGCGCGGGCGTGAAGACCATCGTCTTCTGCAAGTCGCGCCGGGCCACCGAGCTCGTCTACGCCTGGACGATCGAACGTCATCGCGAGCTGCGCGACCGTGTGAGCGCCTATCGTTCGGGATACCTGCCCGAGGAACGTCGCCAGATCGAAGCCGAGCTCTTCGGCGGCCGCCTGCAGGGCGTGGTTTCGACGAGCGCACTCGAGATGGGCATCGACGTCGGCGGACTCGATGCCGCCATCCTCGTCGGTTACCCGGGCAGCATCATGTCCACCTGGCAGCGCGGCGGACGCGCCGGGCGCGGCACCCTGCCCGCCGGCCTGTTC
>JBFJHN010000410.1:0-4037 GCA_041613275.1 Candidatus Krumholzibacteriia bacterium
CGAGGAAGCTGGCGGCGAGGTACTCGACCGTCGCGAATCCCTGGTTGAACTTGTCGGCCGCCTCCAGCTTCCTGATGAGCTCGTCCGGTATGACCTCTCCGGTCTTGTAGTGCCGGGCGAACATCCGCAGCACCTCCGGCTCGCCCATCCAGTTCTCCATCACCTGTGAGGGAAACTCGACGTAGTCGCGCGGCACGTTGGTGCCGGACAACGACTCGTAGGTGACGTCCGAGAGCAGGCCGTGCAACGCGTGGCCGAACTCGTGGAAGAACGTCGACGCCTCGCCGAACGACAACAGCGACGGCGACGCGTCGGTGGGCGGTGGGAAGTTGAAGTTGTTGGTGACGATGGGCTTGACATCTTTGTCTAGGCGCGACTGCGCGCGCAGGTCGTTCATCCATGCGCCACCGCGCTTGCTCTCGCGCGTGAAGAAGTCCATGTACAGGACCCCGATGTGTTTGCCATCGGCCTCCATGACCTCGAAGACGGCTTGCTCGGGATGCCACTTCGGCATGTCGTGCAGCTCCTTGAAGGTGAGGCCAAAGAGCTTGTTCGCCACCTGGAAGACGCCCTCGCGCACCGCCGTGAACTCGAAGTACGGACGCAGCGCCTCCTCGTCCAGCGCGTAGCGCGCCCGACGCACTTTTTCCGCGTAGTGGCGCCAGTCCCAGCCCTCGAGCCCGTCGTCGACCCCGTCCTCGCGCATCATCTGCTGCAGCGCTTCGCGTTCCTCCTTGGCCACGCGCAGCGCCGGATCCCAGATCTTGTCGAGAAGCTCGAACACGCGCTTGGGCGTCTCGGCCATGTTGTCCGAGAGCACGAAGTGCGCGTGCGTGTCGTACTTCATCAGCTTGGCGCGCTCGGCGCGCAGCGACGCCATGCGGGAGAGGATCTCCTTGTTGTCGTACTCGTTGTCGTTGTCACCGCGCATCGCGTAACCCATGAACATCTTCTTGCGCAGCTCGCGATTCGGAGAGTACTGCAAGAAAGGATTGATGCTGGGGCGTTGCAGCGTGATCGACCAGCCGCTTTCGTGTCCGCGCCGCTTTGCCTCCTCGGCCGCGGCCGCCACCAGGCTGGCCGGCAGCTCGCCCAAGTCGGCCGGATCCGTGACGTGCAGCTCGAAGGCGTTGGTGTCCTTGAGCAGATTCTCGCCGAAGGCCTGCGACAGCTCGGCCAGCTCCGAGTTGATGGCGCGCAGGCGCTCCTGGGACTTGGCGTCGAGGTTCACGCCGCTGCGCACGAAGTTCTTGTGCATCTCTTCGAGCAGCCGGAGCTGCTCGGGCCGCAGCTTCAGCGCGTCGCGCTTGTCGTACACGGCCTTCACGCGCGCGTAGAGATCGGCGTTGAGGAAGATGTCATCACCGTGCTGCGAGAGCTCCGGCGAGACGGTGCGCGCGGTCTCGCGGATCGCATCGTTCGAATGCGCGGCGTTGATCGCGAAGAAAACGTTCGAAACCCGCCCGAGTGCCTTGCCGGTGCGTTCGAGCGCCTCGATCGTGTTGGCGAACGTCGGTGGCTCCGCATTGTCCACGATCGCCTGGATCTCGCGCTTCTCCATCGCCATGGCGGCGCGGAAAGCAGGCAGGTAGTGCGCGTCCTCGATGGCGTCGAAGGGAGGCACGCCAAACGGCGTCTTCCACTCCATGAGCAGTGGGTTGTCGGCGATATCGGCCTCGCTGGCTTGCGGTGCCGGCGCTTCCTGCGCCGCACCCGGTCCCACCACGACCATGCCGATCGTGATCGCCAGCATCGTGAACGTTCGGACTCCAAAACGCACGCGGGATTTCATGAATCGGCTCCTTGGACGGTGCGGGCCAAGCGTACCGGGTGGTTCTCGACGTCTTTCAGCGAGGGGCGACCATTATACCCAAAGCGCCGTCCCGCCAAAGCTGCGGTGTCACCGGCGACGGGCGCGCCGTATACTGCGGGTCATGGAACCGCGCAGCATCGGCCATTACACCGTCGTCGAGAAGATCGGCGAGGGCGGCATGGGCGAGGTCTTTCGCGCCCACGATCCCAAGCTCGGGCGTGACGTGGCTCTCAAGTGCCTTCCTGCGACCTTCGCCGCCGATCCCGAGCGCATGGCGCGTTTCAAACGCGAGGCCCACCTGCTGGCCACGCTCAGCCATCCCAACATCGCCGCGATCTACGGGATCGAGGACGCTGCCGAAACCCACGCGCTCGTGCTCGAGCTCGTCGCTGGCCCCATGCTGGCCGAATACGTGCGAGACGCAGCTCCAAGTCTGGCCGAGACTCTGGAAATCGCGCGACAGATCACCGATGCGCTGGAAGCCGCGCACGAGAAGGGCATCATCCACCGCGACTTGAAGCCCGCAAACGTCAAGGTCACGCCGGACGGCACGGTCAAGGTTCTCGACTTCGGTCTCGCCAAGGCGCTCGCCGGCGATGTCGCCGAAACCTCGGCTCCGGAGCTGTCCCATTCGCCCACCGTCACCGGACTGGAGACGGTGGCACACGTGGTGCTCGGAACGGCGGGCTATATGAGCCCGGAGCAAGCACGCGGTCGGAGGGTCGACCGGCGCGCCGACATCTGGGCGTTCGGCGTCGTGCTCTTCGAGATGCTCGCGGGCAAGCGCTTGTTCGAGGGCGAAACCGTGTCCGACACGTTGGCCGCGGTGCTGCGCGCCGATCCCGACTGGAACCTGCTGCCGAGCGCGACACCTGCGTCCATTCGTGGCTTGCTGCGGCGCTGCCTGCAGCGTGACCCACGCCGCCGCCTGCGCGACATCGGCGACGCGCGGCTGGTCCTGGAAGATGTCCTGTCGGGTGCCGACGACGAAGCTCCCGACGCGCAGCCGAGAACAACGACGCGTCGCGGGTGGCCCGCGTTGCTCGCGGCGGGTCTTGCGGGAGCCATCCTCGCAGGCGTCACACTCTGGAGCATGCGACCGCAGCCGACGGTGCTTCCGCTTCGCAAGGCGTCGATTCCCCTGCCGAGCGCGCACTCCGGCTTGGAAGGCGTCGGAGGCGCGATCTCGCCCGACGGACTTCATGTCGCCTACGTCAGCGAAGACAAGATCTGGGTGCGCGACTTGCGACAGCTCGAACCCCGCGCGCTCGAGAAGACCCAGGGGGCGGAGTACCTGTTCTGGTCGCCGGACGCCGAGTGGATCGCCTACAGCGCCGATCGCAGACTTTTCAAGATCCCGCGCGCCGGCGGCGCGCCGACCCCGCTGGGCCTGGGCGTGGACGACGGCGGCGGCATGCCGGGTTGCTGGAACGAGAGCGACGAGATCGTCGTCGGCACGCGCCAAGCGGGGCTCTACCGCGTGTCTGCACAGGGTGGGGAGTTCGTCGAGTTCGTCGCCACACAGGATGGTGAGTCGGACTACCATGAGGTCGCCGCCCTCCCCGGAGGACGCGGGTGGGTCACGAACGTCCACCATGTCGATGGAGGCGTCAATACGCTCATGGTCGTCACGCCCGGGGGCGAGCGTCGCAAGGTGCTGACGCTCGAGGGCCGCGGGCGGGTCAGTAACCCTTTCTGGTCGCCGACGGGTCACATTCTCTACGAACGCATCACAACGCCCAGCGGAATCTGGGCGTTACCCTTCTCTGTCGAGCGACTCGAAGCCACGGGTGAGCCGTTCATCGTAGCCCATGGCGGGCGAGATCCCAGCGTGTCTCGCGATGGCACGCTGGCATATTTCAACGTCTCACCACGGGTCAACCGGCTCGTGTGGGTCGACCGCACGGGCCGCGAGCTTGGCGCCTTCACGGACGTCGGCGACATGTACCCGTTCCCCGAGCTCTCACCCGACGAAAAGCACGTGCTCATTTGTTCGGGCGACGGGCCAGAGCGCGAGGTGTGGCTGTACGATGTCGACGCCGACACACGCCGAAGGCTGACGTTCAACGAACGCCGCGAGGACGTCGCCGTCTGGCACCCCAACGGCGACACGGTGCTCTACTACGACAACGGCCCGTGGCAGACATACGCGATGTCGATCACAGGAGCACATCCGGAGCGTCTCGTCGGCCGTGCCATCCTCTGCGTCTTCACGCCGGATGGC
>JBFJHN010000411.1:0-4037 GCA_041613275.1 Candidatus Krumholzibacteriia bacterium
CGGACGCGAAACCCCCGTGGCTCTGGAGATCGCCAAGTGCACGCGCTCGCGCTCGTCCAATCTGGAGCTCGTGGGTGAAAACGGCCAGCTGTGGGTGGACTACCAGGTCGATCGCGTGCTGTACGTCGACGAGAAGGAGCGTCACGAGCTACGCCCCGCGGGCGCCGAGTACACGCTGCCGTACGTGCTGCGCGACTTCCAGAAACACGTCGAAAGCGGGGCGGCCATGCCGATCACCGTGCTCGACGGCGTGCGCACGCTGGAGGTGGTCGACGCATGCTACCGCTCGGTGCGCTCCGGCCGCGCAGAGACGGTCGCCGGCTCCGGGTGAACGTGTACGACGCACGCGCAGTACGCGTCTCCGTCCGTCGCTCGTTCGCAGCACGCTTGGACGACGGGCGCACCGTCAACGCATCTGCATCTTCTTGTCTTGGTGATTCAGGCCCAGCTTTGCCGCAGCCTTCTTCCACACCGGCAGCGAGCGCTCCAGGACGTCGCGCGCGACGGCGTACGAAATGCGGAAGTGTCCAGGCGTTCCGAAGCCGCTGCCGGGCACGGTGAGGATGTTGAACTTCTGCAGCTCCCGAACCAACGCCACGTCGTCCTCAAGCGGAGACTTCGGAAACAGATAGAACGCCCCCTCCGGCTTGATCATCTGGAAGCCAAGCGCCGTCAGCTCGTGGTAGAGCGTGTCGCGATTGCGCCGGTAGTAGTCGATCTCGACCGAAGCCCCCAGCACTTCGGTCACCACGCGTTGCATGATGGCCGGTGCGTTGACGAACCCGAGCGTGCGCAGCGTGAAGGCCATGCCCGAGGCGAGCTCGTCGGCATCGGTGGCGTTCGGGCTGATGGCAATGTGGCCGATGCGTTCGCCGGCCAGCCCGAGATCCTTCGAATGCGACGTGCACAAGATGGTGTTCGGGTAGTAGGAGGCGACCACGGGAACGTCGACCTCGTCGTACACGATCGAGCGGTAGGGCTCATCGGTGACGATGTAGATCGTCGTGTCGAGCTCCTTTTGCTTGTCGCTCAACATGCGCGCCAGGCCGTCGATGGTGCTGTGGCTGTACACGCGCCCGGTGGGATTGTTGGGGCTGTTGATCACGATGGCGCGCGTGCCGGCATGGATGGCTGCGGCCACGGCATCCAGATCCACGTCGAAGTCAGGCGTGGTGTTGACAACACGCGGCACGCCGCCGTGGTTGTCGACGTAGAACTGATACTCGGCGAAGTAAGGTGCGAGCAGGATGACCTCTTCGCCCTCGTTCAGGAGCGTCTTCAACGTCACGTTCATGGCGCCTGCGGCGCCGACCGTCATCAGCACGTGACGCGCTTCGTACTCCAGGCCGCTTTCCAGCGCGTGATAGTCGGCAACGGCGAGCCGGGTTTCGGGAAAGCCGGCGTTCTCCATGTACTGATGCTGCCCGGGGGCTTGTTCGGCGACGACCTCTTCGAGCGCGTCGAAGAACTCTTCGGGCGGCTCCAGGATCGGATTGCCGAGGGCGAAGTCGAAGACGTTGTCTTCGCCCACTTTGGCCTTCAGTGCACGCCCCTCCTCGAACATCCGCCGAATCCACGATGCCTTACCGATCTGTTCACGCACCTTGCGGGAAATGGGCATGCGGCGTCCTTTCGTTCAACGAAGGCATGTTCAAGTTCACGCGAGGTCCGACGGCGGAATCGCGTTCGAGGGTCCCGCATCGGAGCGCCTTTGTCCAGCGCCACCGGCCGGCGGAGCGCACGGACCGGCGGGAAATGCCCCAAACATCGGGTTCTCCGCACCCCGCGGGGGTTCTGGCCGGCTAGGCGCTGCCGCCGCCGCGCGCGAGCCACTGCTTGATTCGGTGCAACAGGCCGCGGCCTTCCGGGTCGGTGCCGCCATTGACGTCGGATGCAGTGTCCTCGATGTCGCGCCGCAGCTCTCGCATGAGCTCGGCATGCTCTTCGGCGGTGCTCGGTCGCATCGAGCCCATCACCCACTGCAGCTCCTGAAAGACGCTGCGACATGCGGTGCAAGTCTCCAGGTGTTCCACGACGAGCCGTTGCTCTTCCGCGTCGTCCAGCTCGCGACGAACGAATCGATACAGCTTCTGCTGCAGCTCGGGCTTCTCGCAGGTCACGAGCTCTCCCGCAGCGACTCGGCGCGTTCTTGCTTGGTTTGCGTTCCGTCGCGTGCGCCCAGCGCCAGATTGGCGACGTCGTAGCCGCTCGGCGCCTGGTACACGCGCAGATCGAACATCGGCACGGCTGCCAGCACGTGGTCGAAGATGTCGGCTTGGATGGCCTCGTACTTCGCCCAGCGTTGCTCGCGGCTGAAGACGTAGATTTGGATCGGTAGCCCCTGCGGCGTCGGCTCGAGATGTCGCACCAGGAACGTCATCTCGTCGTGCACCATGGGGTGATTGCGCAAATAGGCTTCGAGGTAGGCGCGGAAGGTCCCGATGTTCGTCAGGTGCCGCCCATTGACGAGCACGGACTCGTCGACGTCGTGGGCGCGATTGTGCTCTTGGGTCTCCTCGATCTTGTGGTCGATGTACTCGCGGATGTATTGGATGCGCTTGAAACGCTCGAGCATCTCTTCGTCGCAGAAACGGATGGTGTTGGCGTCGATGACGACGGAGCGCTTGATGCGGCGTCCGCCGGATTCCTGCATCCCGCGCCAGTTGTTGAATCCCTGCGAGACCAGCGCGTAGGTCGGCACGGTGACGATCGTCTTGTCCCAGTTCTGCACCGTGACGTTCATCAAGGAAACGTCGAGCACGTCGCCGTCGGCGCCGAACTTGGGCATCTCGATCCAGTCGCCGCGTCGCACCAGACCGTTGCCCATGAGCTGCACGCCCGCCACCAGGCCCAGGATGGCGTCGCGAAACACGAGAATGAGCACCGCCGTGAAGGCGCCAAGCCCGCTGAAGAAGATGAGCGGCGAGCGTCCGAGGATCTGTGCCAGGACGAAGACGAATCCCACGAAGAACAGCACGACCTTGAGGATCTGGACGAAGCCCTTGATGTACACGCGCCGGGAGATCGCGAACGTCTCGTACACGTCGACGCCGGCGTTGATCACACCGTTCAAGACGAAGAGCCCGACGAGGATGAGGTAGACGGTGGCGGCGGTTTCGACCGCCGAGATGACCATCGGGTGATTCGCAAAGGCCACGGGCGCCAACGCATGGACGACGAGCGCCGGCGCCAGCTGTGCCAGGCGCACGAAGACTTTGCGCTTCACGAACTTGTCGTCCCAGGTCGCGCTCGTGCTCGCGACGACGCGCGAAACCAGACGCACGAGCAGCTGGTACGCCACGAAGTACGCGACCGCGGCGATGAGGATCAAGCTGGCGGTCGCGATTCCCACGCGCAGCGTCGGGACCCACGGCTCGGCGACACCGAGCTGGGCGAGCCATGCGCCGAGTCTCTCGAGAATGCCGTTCCTCCTTCGCGACGGGCACGGAAGTGGCAACCGGGCACTCCGGTGCACCCAGTTGCCGGGGTTCTGGGTGTACGCTATATTGCGACATCCACGGATCCGCGTGACGCATTTCCAAGTATCCGTGTGCCCTCGCCCGCGCCCCCGAACCCCTCGACCCCCCGGGAAGGTCCTGCATGTGGCGTCCTGACAAGCGCTTGCAGTGGTGCGCCGGGCTCGCTCTGACGGCCGTTCTGGGAGCGGGCGCTTTCGACGCACACGCGCAGGGCTGGAACGTCGAGCTGCTCAGCCACTTCGCGCCGTACGGCTCGCGCGCTTACAAGGATTGCTGGGGATACAGCGCTCCCGACGGCACCGAGCTCGCCATCCTGGGATTGGGCCAGGGCGTTGCCTTCGTCGACGTCACCGATCCGAGCGCCCCGCGCGAGGCGGCGTTCTTCCAGAGCGAGCCGGCCACGCACCGTGACTTCCGCACGCACGGCCACTACGCCTACGAGGTCAACGAGAGCAGCGGGGGCCTACGCATCTACGATCTCTCCGATCCGCGCTATCCAACCTACGTGGGCAACTGGGAAGAGACGTTCACGAGCGCGCACAACATCGGAATCTACGA
>JBFJHN010000412.1:0-4023 GCA_041613275.1 Candidatus Krumholzibacteriia bacterium
ATCGTCGCATCGCGCATCGCCGGTTACCTCGACGTCGTCACCGACGGTCGCGAGGCCATCCTGCATCGCAGCCGGGATGCGCGCGATCTGCGCGACGCGCTCCGCCGTGTGGTGACCGATGGCGATCTACGTGCGCGGCTGGCGCGGCAGGCGACGAAGACGGTGCAGCGTTACGCGTGGCCGCGCGTTGCGCGCGAGGTCGAAGGGCACTACGAGCGTTTGCTGCGCGAAGCCTGCTGATTGCGCACGTGATGGCGGCGGGCGATCCAGAGCGCCACCCATACCGCAACCAGGAGCCACACGGTCTGCGCGCCGGCGTGCTCCATCGAGCTTGCCTGCGCAGGGGCCGCGTCCACGCCCACGTGGAGGAGCACACCGTCGAGGCTGGCCACCATCTCGTGAACGACGTGCGTGCGCACGTCGGCGTCCTCGTGGCTCGGCGAAGTGAGCGCCGAAACAGTGACGAGGATCAGCAGCACGACCAGAAGAACGGCGAGCAGCAGCGTCTTGCGCGGTTCGCGTTTCACGCAGAATGCAAGCGCAAGAAGAAGGCCAGGGGGTCGACGGGACGCGTGCCACCGTTACGTGCGATCTCACGGCACACCGCCGCGCGCGCCACTGTGCGAATCGGGGCAGCGCACCCACGTTCGGCATGCCCCACGGCGTGACGTTTCCCACGAGGTGAAGCTTCGATGCCCGAGCTCCCCGAGGTCGAGACCGTGCGGCGCAGCCTGGCGCGAAGTCTCGCGGGCCGACGCATCGTCGGCATCGACGTGCGCGAACGCAGGCTGCGGACGCCGCTGCGGCCGACGGAGCTGCGTCGCCGTCTGATCGGCCGGCGCGTGCAGCGCCTCGGCCGGCGCGCCAAGTACCTGCTGCTCGAGCTTTCCGACGAGCAGGTTCTGGTGCTCCACCTCGGCATGTCGGGGCGCTTGACGTACGTCGCACCCGACGCGCCGCTCGAGCCGCACACGCACGTCTGCTTGCGCTTCGATTCCAACAAGGAGCTGCGCTTTCGCGACCATCGCCGCTTCGGCATGCTGTTCGTCGTGCGCGCATCGCACCTCGAGCGTCATCCACGCTTCGCACGTTTGGGTGCCGAACCCCTGGACGCCACTTTCTCGCCCGAGTATCTGCGCGCGCGCGCGCGAGGCGTACGCAAGCCGGTGAAGAACTTTCTCATGGACGCAGCGGTCGTGGTGGGTGTGGGAAACATCTACGCCAGCGAAGCGTTGCACACCGCCGGCGTGCACCCGGTGCGCGCGGCCGGCCGTCTGAGCGCGGTGCGCTGGCAACGCGTGCACGCGGCGGTGCGCGACACGCTGCATCGGGCGCTCACCGCGGGCGGAACGACGCTGAACGATTTTCGCGACGCCGACGGCCGCGAAGGTGAGTTCCAGGTGGAGCTTCGGGTCTACGGGCGGGAAGGCGAGCGCTGCCCACGCTGTCCGGGAACGGTGCGCCGCATCGTGCAGTCGGGCCGCAGCACGTTCTACTGCGGACGCTGCCAGCGCTGACTGCCGTGGAGGCGAGCCGCTCGACCCGTGCGCGCGTTCGCGCGCGCGGGCTTCAAGAGCGTGCCTGATGCGGAAGGTGCGGCTCGTCCAGCTCGACCCGGTGCGCCGCGTGCGGCGTCGCAGCGTTCCAGCCGGTGCTGTCGTCGCGACCGTTGCGTCGCGTCAAATACCACGCGAGCGCCACGACCAGAAGGCCGAGCGAAGCCTGCAGTCCCAGAAAGGCGCCGAGCTTGAGCCAGGCGAATCCCGCGTGCACGTAGCGCACGAGCCAGCTGGACGCCTCTCCAAGCAGCGCGCTCGTGAACGTCACCAGCACAAGTGCGACGCGCGCACGTAGCGACCACGGCAGAAAGATGCACAGGTGCGTGAGCAGCAGCAGGACGAGCGCCATCATGCTCAGGTGCATGTGGGTCACCTCGAGCATGGAGCCGTAGGTGCGCGGCATGGCGAACTCCTCGTCGGCGCCGCGGTAGTACGACACGATCGTCTCGGGTGAGAAGCCGAGGTTCTGAACGAAGAGCAGCACGTTCGTCACCCAGAAACCGGACAGGAACACCAACGTGCACACCAAAGTGATGCGGGTGATTGCATGACCGCGAAAGTTTCCGGTGACCATGTACTTCACGGTTGCTCCTCTCGCACCACGCGATCCAGCGCCAGGGCGCGCCGCACGGCTTCGGTTGCCGCACGCGCGCTCAATGTCGCGCCGCTGATGGCGTCGACCTCGTCGCCCGGCCGCAGGCGCGGCGAGAGCGTGCGATTCTCCAGGGTGCGCAGCCAGCGCGACGGCGGAAGATAGTCTTCGGGCTCGTGAAAGGCCAGGATGTCGACGTTGCGCGTGCGGCCGTCCGGTCCCACCACGACCAGGATCGTCTCGTACAGACTGCGCACCCGATGGGTGTCCAGGTACGCACGCCCCAGAAGCTCGCCGTCACGATGCGCCTCGTGGAAGGTCACGCGCGCGTGCTCGACGCGCGCGGCGGCGGCTTTCTGCACGGCTTCGATCTGCGACTCGGTCAAGAACACGGTGCGGCGCTCGATCTCGCAGTCGCTGCCGAAAACGCGCTGAAGCGCCGCCGCACGGCTCTCGTAGGTCTTGCCCGCGGCGGGCGCGTGCGCAAGTGCCAGGCAGGCGAGCCACGCGGCGCCACGAGCGATCGAACGGCGTGTTCGGGGTGTGTTCAAGA
Organism: Candidatus Krumholzibacteriia bacterium; assembly: GCA_041613275.1. GTDB lineage: Bacteria > Krumholzibacteriota > Krumholzibacteriia > JBFJHN01. The sequence goes on from JBFJHN010000412.1 coordinate 2,705, forward strand.
GCCGTGCTCCCGTTGCGTTCTTCAGAACAGATAACCCAGACCGAGGTTCCACTGGTTGATGCCGGTGTCGGCTTCGTTGCGACGCAGCTGGAAGTCGCCCTTGACGACGACCTGGGAGTGCGGATGGAACGCCACACCAAAGGTTGCGATGCGCTGGTCGTTCTCCGGGTTGGCGCTGAATCCGCTGGGCACGTCACGCTGCGTATCGACCTCCGAGTAGCGCACGTAGGGCGTCACCGCGAAGCGCGTCCCGGGCTTCAACGTGCTGAGGACATCCCAGCCGAGCTCGAGGTACCAGCCCAGGAGCGAAGAGCCGACGCTCTCGGAGCCGGTGAAGCCGTTGACGGCGTTGATCTCCGCGGCGTCCTGCACGTCGGCTCCGGCAACGAGCGCACGCAGCTGCACGCCGCGCTGACGGAGCTGCGCGTGAGCTTCGTACACCGTCGTGAAGCCGCCGAAGTCGCGCGGTCCGGCTCCGAGGTCGGCGCGCGCACCCTGTGAGGTGTTGCCGAAGAACAGCGAACCGCCGACGCGAATGCCCTGTCTCTCGTAGTCGGCGCGTATGACACCGGCGAGGTCCTCGGCGAGCGCCTTGGAACCGCTCTGACGTCCCGAACGCAGGCCCGACGCGCCGAAGCGCGGACCGCTCGTGGCGCTCGAGACCAAGCTTTCGATCAGGTAGGCACGATACTGCAGACCGGCCGCGCGCCCCTGCGGCTCGCCGAAGATTCCGACGCCGTTGGCGCGCCACGTCGAGGGGATCAGCACGCGCTCGAGTGTGGGCCGCTCGACGCCGAAGAAGATCGGCGGCTCGTGCAGCTCGTTGACGAAGCCCATGGGGACGAGAAGCAAGCCGGCGCGAGCGTTGAACTCAGGCGTGATCAAGAAATCGACCTGTGCGAACTCCACCGAGACCTCGCCGGACTTTCCCGTGGATGCGTGCTCGAACTCGATCTCGGCGTTGAACAGGACGTGTGCGTCGAACTTGTAGCCGACGTAGAGGATCTGGCGCAGGAAGTCGATGCGGTCGCGCGCGCCGGACGGCGTGTCGTCCTCGCGCGAGTCGGAGAAGTTGTTGTAGACCATCTCGCCGTAGCCGCCGAACGAAAAGCCCTCCTGGACGGAGTAGATCTTGGAGGCCGCGGGACCGAAGCCGTGGCGCGATACGAGCGGCGCGGCGACCTCGCCGTGCGTGAGGTCGTCCAGCTCCGCGGCCAACGCTTCGATGCGGCGCGCCAGCTCGTCGTTGGAAGGCGCATCGGAAGGCGCATCCGACTGCGCGCGGGCGACGCCCGCGCTCGCGAGACCCAGCGACAGGG
>JBFJHN010000413.1:0-4022 GCA_041613275.1 Candidatus Krumholzibacteriia bacterium
CCGCCGCCGTGCCGTCGCCTTAGCGCGCCGACGGGGTGGTGTCGATCTTCGCCGAAGGAACGGACTTCGTGGCCGCATCGCGGCGGGAGAGCGCATGGCGCGCCCAGAAGGCGCCGATGAAGAAGGGGAGCCCGGCGAACATGACGACGCTGATCGGGAAGCGCCGCCAGGACTCGCGCATGCGTTCGCCAACGGCCTCGCGCAACGTCATCTCTTCGTAGACGCCGGTGTAGCCCTTGCCGCTTTCGAGGTAGTCCACCCGACGCCGCCCGGCACGGTCGACGCCCACGAGCTTGGCTCCACCGTCACGCAGGACGAGACGCAGACGTGCCACCTGATTGGGTCGCAGACCGAGGCCCTGCAGGAAGGCCATCTCGACCTGACCGAGGTTGCCGCCGAAACGTCGCTCGAGGGCCAGCGCCTCGATGGCCTCGAGCACTTTGCCCGGGACGCGGAAGCAGAAGCGAAAGCGCGCGCCGGCTTCACCGCCGGGGACGAGCGCCATCGTGAACCCCAGACGTTCGAGATCGTCGACGAGCTGCGGTGCGGCGCGCTCGAGCTCGGCTTCGCTCCTGGAGGCGGGGAACATCGCCACGGTGCAGGCGGCGACACGTTCCTGATCCATGGCGGTCATCAGGGCACGCACGTCGTCGACGCGCGCCACGTCGTGGCCCAGCGGGACGACGCTCAGGTTGTGCGTTCCCTGCTCCACGGATCGTGCCGGGTGCACGAGTGCCCGCGCCGTGGAGAGCGTTTCCCCGAACACCTGCGCGAACGCACCGGGAGACAGCGGCAGGCTCCACCAATAGAGCGTGGGCGTGCGGTCGGAACGCCGCACCCACAGTGTCTTTTCGATCGCGCCTTGCGGACGTTCGAGCGTGGCGCCCACGTTTCCCTCCTCGATCACACGATGCTCTTCATGACGCGTCGCGCTGAACGTTCTCAGCCGTGAGCGCCGCGTCCATCCCGTCAGCCGCGCACTCAGCTCGTCAACGGTTCGACGACGGCGTGCATGGATCGTTGCGATCCAAACAGCAGGGGATCGGCGCCGAAGCTCTTGATCTGGTCGCGCTTGAGCTCGGCCCGCTCCCGATGGGTGGTGTCGACGATCACGCGTCCGGTCGCGTCCACCTCGCACGCCATGGCATAGGAGTCCTCGAGCGAGTGGCCGAACAGCGTCTGCAGCATGCGCACCACGTACTCGTACGTGTGCTCGTCGTCGTCGATGAGCACGACGTTGTATTGCGGCTCCGGCTTGGTGCGCTCGCGCACCTCCGGCTCCGCTTGGCGCGTAGGGGCTTCGACGGCGCGCACTGCATTCAAGACGAGGGGCAACTCAGCCTCCAGGATCGGGCTCGTGACGTCAGCCCTGCGGTGGATCCTGGAAGCCCACGCGCCCGTGCGTTCCGTCACAGAACGGCTTGTTCTCCGACTGTCCGCAGCGGCACAGCGCGATCCGCGGGCGGCTGGACGTGTCCACGGGTTTGCCCGCGGTGTCGACCAGCTGAACCGGTCCGTCGATGAGATACGGTCCGTTGGGCGTCGTCGTGATCTTCGTGTCCGACATCGAGCCTTGCCTCCTCCAAGAGTGAAAACGGGGTCGAAAAATCAGTATTGCGGAACGGCGCACGCGAAGCAAGAGGCCCGGGCGGACGGGGGCGTGCGGAAACGGTGCGCGCGGGCTCGATTGACAGCCGCCCCGGGCGCTCCTATAAACGTCGAAGCATTCCCGACACGCCCCACGCTGCGCATGCCGTTGCGCACACGTGAAGGACACCCGTGCCCCTGACCATCGCCAGCTGGAACGTCAACTCCATCCGTGCGCGCCACGACGTGGCGCTCCAGTGGCTCGAGGACAACCGCCCCGACGTCGTCTGCCTGCAGGAAACGAAGGTCCTCGACGACGTTTTCCCCGTGCTGGCATTCAAGGGCTTGGGGTACGACGTCGCCACCTTGGGCCAGAAGGGTTACAACGGCGTCGCGATCGCAAGCACCCGCCCTCTCGAAAACGTGCGACGGGGCTTCGACGATCCGGAGTTCGACGCCGAGGGCGCCCGCGTGCTGGGCGCCGAGGTCGACGGCGTCACCGTCTACTCCGTGTACGTGCCCAACGGCAAGGTCGTGGGCAGTCCGTCGTACGAGATGAAGCTGCGTTGGCTCGATCGCTTGCGCCATCTGCTCGAAGAACGTCACGGCAACTCGGAACATCTGAGCGTGTGCGGCGACTTCAACGTGGCCGTCGACGATCGCGACGTTCACGATCCCTGGTTCTGGAAGACCCAGGTTCTCTACCACGCGAGCGCGCGTCAGGCGCTGTCGCAGTTCTGCGACGCGCTGCTGGTGGACACTTTCCGACTGCATCACGACAGCGGCGGCGTCTACTCGTGGTGGGACTATCGTCGCGGTGCGTTTCGAAAGAACGAAGGGCTCCGCATCGATTACGTTTTCGCCTCGCAGCCGCTGGCGGAACGCTGTACGACGGCGTGGATCGATCCCGAGCCGCGCAAGAAGGACAACCCGTCCGACCACACACCCGTGCTGGCCACCTTCGATCTGCCTTGAAAAGCAGTTGAGGCCGGACACCGTCTCGATGTATTGGTGCAAGCAACGAGCCGTGACGTCCAGCCAAACCGAGGTGCCCCATGACGCAAGAGATCCCACGCGCGTCCCTGGCCTCGATGGATCCCTACGCAGTGCCTGCGGGGGCACGCCTGGTGTTCCGTTACGGCATCTTCACCACCGACGGCTTCATGCGCGGCGACGTTTGCCTGATCCTCGACAACGGCGGCCCGCCGCACGTCATCGCCAAGAACGTCCCCGTCACCGGAACGTCATCCAAGGTGAAAGCGATGGGAGACTTCGGCAGACTGTTTCCGGATCCGATTCCGGTGCTGCCTTCTGCGGAAGAAGACTGAAGCTCAGAAGTCGTAGGACAGCGCCAATCCCGCCTGGAATCCCTCGAGATCGACCTCGTACGCCAACGTCGAACGGCTGAAGTTCAGGCACCGCTGGCTTTGCGGACGATTGTCGACGGGCGGGAGCTCGATGAAGTTCGTCGCATCCTCCCAGAACGGCGCCTCGGCTTCGCAGAACTGCGTCGAAACAACCTGATAGTCGAACATGACGGTCAGGCGGAGGTTGCGCGATCTGCTCGACCAGGCGTCCATGCCGGCGCCCAGGACCCAACCTAACTCCCAGCCTTGGACGCGTTCGCGCAGGCGGTCTTCGGTGTCGTAGGCGCTCGCCGTGATGTAGAACGCAGCCGGGCCGCCCCGGAAGTGGGGCCGCACGCGTGACAGCACGCGCGGCCGGTAGACGAGCTCGCCGCTGATGCGATGCGCGCGCGTGCGCATGCGCGGCTCCGAACCTTCCTGCTGCTGCGCGGGCGGACCGTTGAACGTGTGACGCGCATAGCCGTACGCGCCGCGCAGGTGCAGATCACGCCACACGGGCCAGCCGCCGCCCTCGCTGGGCCAGAACAGTCCCATCCTTACGCCAGCCGCAAACGAGACGTTGTTGGAGCCGTCGAGGATCAGCAGCGTGTTCTGGGGCAGGTTCTCCTTGACGCGATGGAAGCCGCCTTGAACGAAGGCACCGAAGCGCCGGCCCGTCGCCATCAGGATGCGGCGCTCGCGCTCGACGCCGCGGGTGGCCTGCTCGAAGACGTCGAGCTGCGCGTCCAAAGGAGCGCGTGCCTGACGGTTGGCCGGGTCGGCGACGTACGCGAAGATCCAGCGCGCTGCGCGCTCGCGCGCCTCGAAATGATCCTCCGAGCGCAGCGCGCGTACCGCGGCTTCGTCCTCGGCCGGACTCCCCGGCAACGACGTGCGCGACCGAACGGCGTCTGCGACATCGCGCAGCGCCGCCTCCGAGACCGCAGGCAGAGGATTGGCGACGCGCAGCCACTCGTCATCGCGTTCGTTGGCCGCGGTCGGGACCAGGACGACACCGATGCCGTCCCGTACGAGCGTGCGCTGATTCGCGGCCATGCGCGCCAGACGCATGGGAGTGCGCGACGCTTC
>JBFJHN010000414.1:0-4020 GCA_041613275.1 Candidatus Krumholzibacteriia bacterium
ATGTCGCTCAGCTGGAGTTCAAACGACTGGTGGCTCTTGCGGCGACGGGCACGTTCGATGGTCCAACGGACTCTTCGCTGCGTTCAACACCCGGAACGATCCGAAGCGACGCTGTTTCCCACACGTTGCGTCGCCATCGCCGGTCATTGCGCACACCCTTGTGGTGTGCGGCCGATGAGAGCTCGGGCATGGGGTTCACGACTCGCGGCGGGGCGTGCATCTTCCGCACGGCGGTCGAAGCTTGCACGCCCCGATTTGCACCGGCGCTACTTGAGAAGAACGACCTTGGAACGATCACTCTTGTCACGGTGACGCATCTGCACGTAGTAGATGCCGCTGGCCACGGGCGTATTGGAGTGATCCGTGCCATCCCAGAGCCACGTCCAGTGGCCCGCCTCGACCGTCGCGAAACGGTGTTGGCGCACCAGCCGTCCCGCAACACTGTAGACGCGCATCTCCGGTGCTCCACGTGTCGCGAGCTCGAAGTGGACTTGCAGTCCATCGTCGTCCGCGGACATGTGACTGCCCACGATTCGTGTCTCGGCGGGACCCGCCTTGGGTTGCTGCGGCGGCGGACACTTCCGGCACGGAGGGCCGCCGCCGTTCGTCGCGTTCCAGCTGGTGCTGTTGGTTGCGGAGTCGACACAGAGCTGCGAACTCGCGTCCACGATGACCGTGTGTTGCCCCGTCTGGCTCACCTGGATCGGCACCGAGTGCGACGTCCCGACCTTGGTGCGTCCAAGTGGATCATCGGGCACAGTCTCGTTGAAGCGGTGCCAGCGTACCTCACACGAGATCGGATACGGCGTGGTCCAGCTCGCCGTGTAGTTGGGATACGATCCAGTCACCGAGATGTTTGAAATCGTCAGCGCTGGTGTCGTGTCACACAAGTCCGTCTCACTGCTCGTCGCGCTCAAGAAAGCGACGAGATCGTCCAGCGCGCCGGGATCCTCACTGTTGTTCAAGAAGTCCACGACCTTGACGCGGCCGGCGGCGCCTGCATCGCTGTCAATATGCGTCTTGAACTGCGCCAGCTTCATGTCGAAATCGTCTGCATCCGGCCCGGGAACGGGTGACACCCCGTTGTCCACGAACTGGTTGAAGGCGTTGTCGGGGACGCCGCCCAGCTCCCAGAGCGGCGCGGCGAAGTGCTCATCGTTGGGATCCAGCCGTGTGTGCTCGAGGACTTCTTGGAGAGTCCGGTAGCGGCCGTCGTGCATGTACGGACGATTGTCCCACGCACCCGCGAGCGCGGGAGTGTTGATCCCCATCTGTACGAGCGTCGGTGCGTCTCCGGCTTTCTGGGTGCCGACGCTGCTCTTGTTTCGCTCGGAGATGAGGTTGACCGTCTCTTCGGTGACGAACACCTGGCTGGCGTCATGCAGCAATCTCCTCGTGATCGCGGGTGGGTGCGTGGAGATCGGCCCTTGCGGGCCTGGGCCCGGAAGCTCGCTTGCGAGGAAATCGGTGCGCAGGAACGTGTCCACCGTTCCGTTGTGGCAACGAACGCAGTTCATGCGCTCGAACAAGCTTCGGCCGCGGATCTGGTCAAGGCTGAGCCCGTTGTCGGGCGCGGAGGGCGACATGGGACTGGTCACCTCGTCGGTGAATCCCTGCGTATCCGGGAAGAAGCCTGCAGTTTCGCAGTAGTTGCATGGAACTTGGCTGTCATCGCCATCGAGGATCGTCGTTCGGCCATTGAAGAAGATCCACTCGGTCGCCCCGACGTCGAACACGCTCGGAACGCTCACCGGCTTCCCGCCCGGCACCGAACCCGTGAAGCGCACCTTGCCGTCGACGTGACCTTCGACGTGGCACGTGGAACAGCTGATGGTGTTCACGAGTGCGCTGGACGGCTCGCGGAAATCGAAGCCGCGCCCGAATGTGAAGAAGTCTCTCTCATCGGCGGGCACGGTACAGTTGGTCCAGCAGACGTCGTGGCGATCCGAAATCGCCCCGGTGCTCCCCGAGATCTGCACGAGCTCTGCATCGAACTCCGTGACGACGTAGAGAACATCGTACGTCGCATCGTAGGCGATCCCGCGTGGGTGAGAGCTGAACAGTGGGCTCGGCGGGCTCGGTGTTGCGCGGTCGACAACCACGTGGTGGACGTTGATGGCTTGCTCATACCACACCGTGGCGACGCTGTTGTCCGCCGTGCCTGCCGTGAGCCGTGTGATGTCTTGCGGGTCGTCGATGAAGATATCGGCGCCGCGGCCGTTGACCACGGGAAGCTGTTCGGCACCGGCGATGATGGAGGTGGGGATCGGTGCACCGCCGCCATCACGATCAACCTCGATCCTTCCCTCCGCGTCGATGGGAACGCGGCTCACCGTGCCCGATGCGGAGTTCGTGACCCACAGCTCCCAGCTGGAGGTCGCCGGATCCTGACGGAACACCAGCTGCTCCGGGACGATCGCGGGTTGAGCGGTGTGGTCGCCAGGATTGTACCCGGCGTCGAACTCGGCATCGGGATCGTGGGCCAGGATCACGTCATGCCGTTCGCTGTTGCCGCCTGCGTCCTGGGTCACGACGGCGTTCGACGCGTCCAATGCGATGCTGCTGATGACGTTCGGGATGTTCCGACCCCCCAACGTCGGGGCCTCGCTCTGGGCTCCGTCACCCACATGGGTGAAGTAGAGCCGATACGCGATCGTGCCGGACGCGACGGGCAAGACCGCCAGTCCCCGGACCGGACTGCCGACGGCGACTCGGAACAACGGCTGCGCCGTGTTGATGTCGAACGCAACGATCGATCCTCCGTCGAACAGATTGGCCGGGTGCTGGCTCGCCGGGAACGGAACGTTCGTCCCCACGGTGGTGCCCTGGAGCGCGCCTTGCACGTGGCCCACGAACAACACGGTCCCGTCGGGTGACACGGCCAACGCGCGCGGCTCGCGCTCCGTCACGAACGTCTTGGTGATCGCATTGCTTTGCGGCAAGCTCGCATCGAACTGGTACACCGCGTGCTGCCATTCCTCGGCCCCCGCAGGCGCGGAGCCGCGCGACGCGACGAAGAAACCGAACGGGTTGCCGGGGTCCGGAATGATTTCGGTGCAGTAGTAGGGGGCATCCAGGGAGTAGTTGATGAACCGCCAGGTGGTCGCCCCCGGGTTACGGTCCATGACGGAGATCTTGTCGGCGAGGGGATGGCTGATCACGGCGTGGTTTCCGGAACCGAGCACCTCGATGTCCCAGGCGTTGAAGCCAAGGTCGAAGGCTCCGTTTTCGAACATCCCCATGCCGGGCACGAAGTGCATCTGCGTCACGCGCGGGCTGCCGGCCCCGGCGACGAGCATCGTGAATCCTTCGGGTACCACGGCGACATTTCGAGGGCGTGCCGTGCCCGCGTGAGCGAAATCGGCAGAACAGAGCACGCCGATCGATGCCGCCAGTACGACGACGTGCGTGGCCCGCGCTCGTGCCCCTCGCGGGTTCAGGACGTTCAATCTCGTGCGCATGAGGCTCCCCCTCTGTATCTACGACGTGGGCCAACTTGCCCGATCGCATGAGGGCCTGTGCAACGCAGATCCCCGCAACTCCGTGCCAAGGCCGACACGCTCAAAGCCGACGTCTTGTTCGCAATGCCGATCACGGTGCCTTCGGAAGCAAGTGCAGGCACCGCGGCAGTGCAGTTTTCTTCGGGACAACCGGAAGGGAGAGCATTCAAGGGGAAAAAGTGGATTCGGCACTCGATCCAAGCGAGCGGGGGCGTGCAGGTCACGCTCCATGGCGAGACACGGCACACCCCCCTCCTGTCCGAGCTACTTCAGAAGGACGATGCTCCGCTGCTCCCGGAGCTCACCCGCCTTGAGAGTGAGATAGTAGATTCCGGAACCCAAGGACTCACCGCGGTGGTCCCGCCCGTGCCAAGTCCAGCTCTGTAGGCCGGGGGTGAGCATCCCCAGCTGCGCGCGTTTCACCAAACGTCCGGTGACATCATGGATCTCGATCATCGCATCTGCGGATTGAGCGAGCTCGAAGCGCACCGTCGTTCTTGGATTGAACGGGTTCGGAGCG
>JBFJHN010000415.1:0-4012 GCA_041613275.1 Candidatus Krumholzibacteriia bacterium
CGCCGCGTTTGATCACGCGTCGGAAAAGCTTGGGAACGTTCAGCAGCACGATCGGACGATCGAGCAGCGTGAACTCGGTGATCACCGACGAGGCGTCCGAGATCAGCATGTCGGCCGCGTGCAGGTAGGGGATCACGTCGAAGTCGCGCACGAGCTTCATCGTCGCGCCTTCGTACGCCGCAAGCTTCTCGAACCAGTCGATCTTCAGCTTCGGGTGGTCGTGTGGCTTCACCAAGAGGTTCCAGCCGTCGTTGCCCAGCAAGCTTTGAATCACGAGCTCGCCCATGATCTCCAACGAGTTGTTGCGGTCGCCCGTCGGCGCATACAGGAGCGTCGGCTTGCTCGCGTCCAGCCCGAGCCGCGACAGCAGCTCGTTGCGACGCAGCTCGCCGGACACCAGTTGATCCATCTTCGCAAAACCGGTCATCAGCACCTGCGAGCCGTTGCGAATCAGGCCCTGCTCGCGATAACGCGACGCGTGATACTCGCCCGCCAGGCACAGCAGGTCGAACCGCAGCGCCTTCTCGCGCACCGCGTAGTTCTTGAACGACACGCCATGGAAGATTTGCACCGTGCGCTTCACGGAACGCGGAAACAGGCTGTCCGACAGGTGCGCACACACCAGCACGTCGAAGTCCTGCTGTCGCGCCTCTTCGATGGGCAGCACGCGGCGCGTGTCCACATCGAACGGGTCGTAGAAGCCCTCGCTCTCGAAACGGATCGTGCCGTCCGCGTCCTTGTGCCGGAATCCACCCGAGAGCCAAAGCTCGACGCTCGGGTCGTTCTGCAGCTCGTGGTACACCGGCAGGAACGACAGAAAGTGCACGGGTGCATAGCCGCTGAACAAAACCCGAACCCTCGCGTGCGCCATGAATGCCTCCGATGCCCTGGTGACCCTGCTGCCGTGCCGCGTTACGGGCCGAGTCGCGTTGCGTGCCGAGTCGCGCTGCGCGCCAGCGCGCGGCCGCCGTGCGCTAGAACTGGTGACCGATTCCCATTCCAACGACGAGCCGGTGGTACGGAACGGCGTCGGGATCGTCGATGTCGGCGGGCCGACTGGACGACTTGCTCACGTAGCCGACGCTCGCGTGAAATTGCTGCCGCGGCCCGATGCGGCGACTCCACTTCGACGACAGCCCCCAGCGTGTGTCGCGCCGGTCGAAGCGAGCGACGTCCTCGGCGTTGTTCGTCGTGTAGTTCCGTAGCCGCAGTGCGACCTCGAACTCGGCCCGCCACGCCCCTGCGCGCGTGTCGAGCTGCGTCGAGAACACCGCCTGGTTGAAAGATCGATCGACCTCGACGTCCTCTTCGAGGCCCGTGGCCGAGTTCGCCGTTTCGAACCCCGAAGCCCAAGTCCACCACGCGTGCTTGCTCAGCCGGCGCGCCACTTCGACGCCGCCCTCGAAGGTGTTGCGGTCGCGGCTTTCGAACGGCGCGTCGAAGCTACGCCCGCCGTGGGCCAAACTCGCTCCCACACGCCACTCCTTGGCGAGCCGGTACCGGTGCGCCAGCTGCAGCTCGTACTGCGCGTACTCGGCGCCCCAATAGCTGTCGATCGCCGTGTCCGGATGTTCGTAGTTGCGCTTGTAACGATTGGGAATCCACTTCACGCGCAGCGTCGTGCGGTCGTTCTTCCCAGCGCGGAGCGAGCCCCGCGCGCCGAGCTCGAAGAAGCTCGCCACGTCGTTCTGGTGGTACAGGTGGTAATCCGCGCTCGCGTCCAGTCCGACGCGCGGACCACGCATCGTCCGCCACTCGTGCCCCGCATCCAGCTCCAGACGACTGATCACGTCCCACGGCGTGTCGAGCCCGTCGAAGCGGTCGTTCGCTCCGCGCTGTAGATCGAAGGTCTGGATGTGCTCATCTTTGAGATTGAAGGGGTTGCTCGAGTACTGGGAGAACAGCGAGACGCTGGCCTCCGAAGCCGCAGAAGTCCGCACTGCAGACGCACCAAGCAACAATAGAAGCAAGAAAACGAGTCGCGTGATGTCCGGTTGTTTCCCAGTCGGTCGTGTCATGCCCGTGTCGCTCCCGTGAATGCGCTTCATTCTTTGGGGTGCAACAACGGTTCCTTAACGCGTGATACGACGACATCCAGACGTCATTCCAGAGGACGCGCGTACCACTTGCCTGACCGCGTCGAACCTCACGCGAGACGTGACCCGGCCGCGGCTCCACGCGCCCTCTCGAGGTCGTTCACCTCGCATGCCGAGAGGCGGTAAACTATCGCTCATCGTTCGCATCGGTACGCAGCTCTCGGTCGAGGTTCCATTCACGGCGAGCCGTGACTCCCACGACACCGAGGTGTTCGAGTGACATCACCGCGCGTGGCGCTTGTTCTGAGCTCTGGAGGCCTGCGCGGCCGCGCGGCGCTCGGCGTGATACGACGACTGCGAGAAGAGAACGTGCCCATCCACGCCATCGTTGGCGTTTCCGCAGGTGCGTTGCTTGGTGCGTACCACGCCGGTGTCGGTTGGTCGATCGAGCGGTGCATCCACGAAGTGCAGCAGCTGAACGGCGGCATGCTGTTCGCGTTGGGAGCCAGCCGCACGCGCTGGCGCCCCTTCGCCGAGCGCGCTCGCCGATTGGCGGGCCGCATCCCCGAATGGCTTTCACTCCTGGACGACGCTTCGTTCGAGCGCCTGCATCACGGCATCGAGCGGCTCGGCATTCTCGCTTACGATCGCATTTCGCGCACTCCGGTGTTCGCAGCCACCGGCCAAGACAACGACGGACTCGAGATCCGGCACGCGGCTCGCGGCAGCGCCGCAATTCCCTGGCTGATCGGCCCCATCGCCGCGCGCGGCCGCTCGCGCGAATACCGACTGGTCGACGGCGGTGTTTACGATCCCCTCCCGGTCGAACGTGCCTTTGAACCACCCATCGACGCCGACATTGCCATCGTCGTCGACGTGGGCCTCACGCCGCGAGCTCTTCTGCGCCGGCACCGGCTCAAGCGCAGCCCACTCATGCGGCGCGTCGTGTGGGTCCAACCGAGCGTGCTGCGCTATGCGTCGCCGTTCTCGCCCGGCTCCACCACCGGGGCCCTCGTCGAAAGCGGCGAGCGCGCCGTCACCCCCGACGTGCTCCGCCGCATTCGTCACCTGCTCGACGACAGCCGCTCGGCGCCGACGCCCCCGTAGACTTCGGCACCGCGTGCAATCGCGGCGCGGTTGCGTTATGCTCAGGCAACTGCCGCATCCCATCGTCAAGGCAGGACCGTCATGGACCGCCTCGAGTCCATCGTCGTTGCAGTCGATTTTTCGGAGTGCTCCGCCAGCGCCCTCGGGCAGGCCGCGCGCATGGCGCGCGCCGACAACGCCACCCTCCATGTTCTGCACGTCCTCGAATCGATCAGCGTGATGCACGCAAAGCAGGGCGCCGCAACGACCGAGGAAGCCCTACGCGATCAGGTCTTGTCCGAGACGAAGAAGAGGCTGAAGAATTTCCTGCCCGAGTCTGACCGCCCCAGAAACATCACGATCGACGTCCGCGTGGGATCGCCGCTCGCCGACGTGCTCGCCAAGTTGCGCGAGGTGTCGGCCGACCTCTTGGTTCTCGGCGCGCGCGGCATGTCCGGCCCGAAGCGACTCGGCACGTTGGCCCGCGACGCCGTCCGCCGCGCGCCCACGAAAGTCATCATCGTGCGCCAACGGCACTCGAGCCGATTCACCAACGTCTTGGCGTGTGTCGACTTGACAGACAATTCGTGGCGCGCCGTACGCGAGGCCGTGCGCATTGCCAAGCAGGACAAAGCCAAGCTCCGCCTGCTGCACGTCTATCAGGCACCTTGGAAACGTCTCCATTACAAGTCACCGACAACGCAAACGTCACCGGCGTTCAAGAAGCAGTTTCTCGACTCCCATCGCGAGCGCCTGGAGAAGTTTCTCGAGCCGTTCGCTGACGAGATCTCCGGACTCGATGTCGGTTGCAGGCTCTTCGAGTTTCACGATTACAGCGCGGGAATTCGCGACTACATCCGGCGCAACGATGCCGACCTCGCCATCCTCGC
>JBFJHN010000416.1:0-4009 GCA_041613275.1 Candidatus Krumholzibacteriia bacterium
ACCAATCGATTCGCGAATACGACGAGTTCTATTCGACGATGCATGCCCTGCTCGGCGCGATGGCCAACCGGTTCGAGCGGTTCGTGGTGTACGATCTGCACTCGTACAATCACCGGCGCGGGGGTCCGGACGGTCCCCACGCCGACCCGGACGAGAATCCCCAGGTGAACATCGGGACGGGATCACTGGATCGAAACATGTGGGGGCTGGTGGTTGACCGCTTCATCACCGATCTCCGGTCATTCGATTTTCCGGGTGGCCCATTGGACGTTCGCGAGAACGTCAAATTCAAGGGTGGGCATTTTTCGCGCTGGGTGCACGAGAATTTTCCGACGTCCGCCTGTGTGCTGGCCATCGAGTTCAAGAAGTTCTTCATGGACGAATGGACGGGGCAACCGGATCCCGTTCTCGTGGATGCGATTACAGCGGCGCTTCGATCGACCGTGCCCGGTGTCATCGAGAGTCTCGCACAGGTGGCGCCGCCTCATTAACTGGCGATCGGATGGCCGGTCGGACGTCCGCGCTGCACGAGGCTGTGTAGCGCGACCGGTGTCGTGTGCTCCGAGCGGGTTCGCGGCCGAGAGGTTCGGCGGCCCGGCCGCCGCGCAAAGCGTCCGGAAAGGTGCTCGCGGTGAATCCACGCCTTAAGACGGCAGCCAAGCGGCCGGTTCGTACTGCCGAAGCGATTTCAGAGAGTCTGATCGCTACGGTGTGCGAGCGTTTGGCCCAGAACGAGCAGGTGCGACGCACGCTGCCGCAGCGTGGAAGAATCCATATCGACCGGCAGCTCCCCTTCTTGTGCGTATATCGGAGCCCCACGGTGGAACCCGACGCGGGGCTGAAGCGGATCGCCACGAGCGAAGCATCCTATCTGTTTGCATCGGGACTCAAGGACTTCCACCCGAGTCTCAAGCAGCTCGTCACGAAAGTCGTGGCAACGCTCGCGCACGAATTCGGCGGGTTTCTCCTGCTCGAAGTGTGGCCGGCCGAGCTCAACACCAACGATAAGCGGTATCGAGAGAGCGTGGTGCGGCCGGGGTTCCGTGTGATCGCGCCACGGAGCGACGCCAGGGACGAACTGGTTGGCGCCATCGAGGATACCTTCGAGCGGGTCAAGGTCCGCGGCCGGACGGCGGACGTCGTGACGGTGCGGGCAGATCGCATCGGCCCCGACGGTCTCCGTCCCCTGCTCTCGGCTGGCGAGGCACGGGAGCTGAACTGCACGGTGATCGGTCTGGAGACGGAGCCGATTTACCGAGATCCGAAAACCGGGCGGCTCTATCCGCTCGTACTCCGGGACCTCGAACGGGAAGTCTCCCGCGCGCTCCGCAGGGTTTTCTTCCTGTTTGCACGCAAACACACGACGCTTCGGCCGCGCCACTTCCACGGTCTGGGACGCCGCGCCATGGTCAAAGCCGTGTGGAACGTCGACCGTTGCTTGAGCGACGTTTCCAACAGCTTCGACTTTCTCATGCAGGTCACGCCGGCGAACGCCCAGCGAGCTTGGCTCCAGTTCAAGCAGAGCAACTACGAGCGAACGCCGCTTTTTCGGTATCGGCCGCTCCCATTCGATCCGGTGTTGCTTCAGCGCGACCTCTATGCGACGCCCATGGAGCGCCTGGAAGATCCCGCGATCCGGCAGTTGTTGGCGGAGAAGCAGGAAGAGCTGGGACGCCGCATCACGATGCTGCTCGATGTCAATACACGTCGCTTTGTACACGGCAGCATCCAGCTCTACGGCGAGCTCGACAAGGCGACGGTGAAACTGGCGAACCGAATCCTGGACACGCTACCGTCACGAACACGCGACGACTCCAAGATGGGGACGTACACGTGCGAACAGTTCGTGAAGCTCGTGGAAACGGAGCTGACTCACTACCGAACGATCGATCCGAAGATGAACGGATCCGTACAAGTCCGAGACGACGTCACGAGTCTCATGGTCTCCCGCGGTTCACTGCTGGTGGGTCGTCAGAGCCGAATTCCCTGTGCCCGCGCCGACGCGTTGATCCAACACGAGGTCGGCACCCACATGGTCACGTACTACAACGGAAAAGCACAGCCCTTTCGGCAGTTGTACTCCGGTTTGGCGGGATACGAGGCGCTGCAAGAAGGTCTTGCCGTATTTGCGGAATACCTGGTGAACGGACTCAGCCGGCCGCGGCTCCGTACGCTCGCCGCACGTGTTCTGGCGGTTCGGCTGCTGCTGGACGGCGCGAGCTTCATCGAGACGTTTCGCGAGCTCGATCGCGCCCATGACTTCGAGCGGCGGGCTGCGTTCCTGATCACGATGCGCGTCTTTCGCGGGGGCGGTTTGACCAAAGATGCCGTGTATCTCCAAGGCCTCGCCGACTTGCTCAAGTATCTGCGCGGCGGTGGGGACCTCAAGCCGCTGCTCGTCGGCAAGATCGCCGTGGAGCACGTTCCCATCATCGAAGAGCTACAGTGGCGAAAGGTACTCAAGCCGCCGTTGCTCAGGCCGCGCTTCCTGGACGCGCCGGGAGCCCAAGAGCGGCTGGAACGCGCCCGCAAGGGCCTCGACGTGCTCGACCTCGTGCCGGCACGCAAACGATGAAGCTCGGCATCGTGGTCAACGTGTTGGAAGGAGAGGTCGGAGGCCAAACGACCTACCGTCTCGCCGCCGAAGGGGCGAATCGCGGCCACGACGTCTTCCTCATCAGCACCGGGAACTTCGCCTATGAACCCGACGATACGATTCGGGCCCTAGCCCGTATCATCCCGGCACGAAACTATCGCTCGGTCGACGACCTCGCCGGCGTTCTGCAGGGGAAGAAGGCGACCAACCGCTGGGTGACGGTCGACGACCTCGACGTGGTGCTGCTCCGAAGCAATCCGTCGGTGCAACGGGCCTGGGCACAGTTCGCCGGCATCAACTTTGGACGTCTGGCCATGCGACACGGCGTCATCGTGCTGAACAATCCGAACGGGTTGGCGAAGGCGATGAACAAGCTCTACTTCCAGACGTTTCCGGAAGAGGTCCGACCCAAGACGCTCATTACGCGAAATCGCGAGCGGCTCAAGGACTTTGCCGACAACATGGGAACGGTGGTCATCAAGCCGCTGCAGGGGTCCGGCGGGAAGAACGTCTTCGTGATCCGGCCGGCGGATTTGCCGAACCTCAACCAAATGATCGATGCGGTGACCCGAGACGGGTACGTGGTTGCCCAGGAGTACCTGCCCGCGGCGACGGAGGGCGATACCCGGCTGTTCCTGATGAACGGCCAGCCGCTCATGGAGAACGGGAAGTACGCAGCGTTTCGACGCGTACGGACGGGGGACGATATGCGAAGCAACATCGAGGCCGGGGGCAAGCTCCGCCGGGCAACCGTGGACGACACCACGCTGGAACTCGTTGAAATGGTGCGTCCGCGCTTGGTGGAAGACGGCATGTTTCTGGTCGGTCTCGACATCGTTGGCGACAGGTTGATGGAGATCAATGTGTTCAGCCCTGGTGGGCTTGGCAGTGCTCAGAAATTCGAGAAAGTGAACTTTTCCGCGACCGTCATCCGCGCGCTCGAACGAAAGGTGCAGTACATGAAGTACTATCGCCGCGGGTTCGACAACGTCGGTATGGCATCGCTCTGAAGCGCCAGTTCGCTCCATGGATACCAGTCCTCGCAGTCTATAGGAGAATCCATCATGCGTATCGGGTTTGTCATCAATGAGCTCAAATCGGAGGAAGGGGGGTTCACCACGATGCGGCTGGGGCAGTCCGCGGTGAACCTGGGCCACGAGGCATGGGTCATGGGCGTGGGCGACCTTGCGTACGACCACACCGACAGCGTCGCGGCACGCGCGGTGACCGTTCCGAAGAAGAGCTATAAGACGTCCCAGGCGTTCCTCGACGACCTCCGCGGCAAGAAGGCGATCCGACAACGCATCAGTGTCGATGATCTCGACGTGTTGATGCTCAGAAACGTCCCCTCTGACGATGCCATCAGCCGTCCATGGGCGGCCACCATCGCGATCGAGTTTGCGCGGCTCGCGG
>JBFJHN010000417.1:0-4003 GCA_041613275.1 Candidatus Krumholzibacteriia bacterium
CGATGCGGTCACCGCGCTCGCCCAGCTGCGGATGCGTGTTCATGCCACGCGCGGTGTCCAAGCGTTCGAGCTTCCCGCTTGCGACGTCGAGAATCTCCAGGTGCCGCTGCGAGTAATCCTCGCGGCTCGTCAGCACGACGATCTGGCGTCCGTTCGGATGCCAGCGGGCCCACGTCACCTCCCAGTCGCCCGACGTCAGCGCCTCGACGCGCGCGAAGGTCGCGCCTTCATCCGCCGCGTCGCCGTCGGTCGCGTCGCCGGAAGCCGCCAGCGCGCGCTCGAGCGCCTCGAAATCCGGATGCAGCCGGAAGAGATGGTGGAAGCCCGGTCGGTCGGAGGTGAACAACAGGCTGCGGGAATCGCGCGCCCAGTCCATCGAGGTGCCGTCCGTCGTCACCCAGTCGTACACCTCGATCCAAGCCGAATCGACCTCGGTGTGCACCGCGCGCCCTTTGCCCGACTCGGGGTCGACGATGTGGAGCTTGCGCGTCTGCATGTCGGGCAGCACTTCGTCGACGGCGATCCAGCGCGCGTCCGGTGACCAGTTCCACAGCGTGATCCACGGATGCTTGCCGGGACCCAGCTGCACGTCGACGACCTTGAAGTCGTCGTCGCGGTAGATGGCCTGCGGATCCTTCTCGTCCAGAAGCGGATCCAGGTGCACGACGCGCAGCCCGTAGGTGGGATAGCCTTCGCGCGCGCTCTCGGCGCGCACGCGCTCCGGCAGGTAGTGGGGCACGACCAATCGCCCGCGACCCCGATCGTCCTGGAACTCCAACGCCAGGCGTCGCCCATCGGGGGACCACTGCATCGTCGCCAGCGACATGTCGTCCTCGGCCGGCGACGTCAGCTGCACCTCGCGCGTGCCGTCGAGCTGCAGCATCCACACCGCGCCGTCGCGAAGGAAAGCGATCCAGCGTCCGTCCGGAGACCAGCGGGGCGTGCCTTCGCCGGAGTGCGTGTGCGTCAGCCGGTTCACGCGACCGTCCCGCACACGCACGACGTACAGATCGCCGCGCAGCGTGAAGGCGATGTGCGCGGCGTCGGGGGACCACTGCAGGCTCCTCACCACGTGGCGTTCCCCGGGGTCGCCGAAGTAGCGCGGCAACGTTTCGAGCGAGTCGCTGCCCCCACGGCCCAGCGTGCTGCGCAGCCGACTCCAGTACTGCTGCAGCGAGTCCGCCCGATCGTCACGCTGGAAGCGCGTGAGAGCGCGCGCATCGCCGCCGCGCGCGGACACCACGTACAGGTTCATCGGATGCCGGTAGCCGTCCGGGTTCCAGGTGTAGGCCACCCACTTTTCGTCGGGAGACAGCTGCGCGCCCGTGGCACGCCGGCCCTCGATACGCGGCTCGGCGAAGATGTCTTCCACCGTGATGGCCCGGACGCTGGCAACGAAGACCATGAGCACGCCGGCGCATGCGAGCACCACGTCGCGACAGAACCCGACTCGAGACAACCCGGCACCACTCATGATTCGACTACCCCATCTGTTGTCGCGAGGGCTCGCGTGCTCGATGCCTCGCGCGTTGCAGGACCGCGCATCCACGGGGTTGCGGACGATCGCGCCAGCTTAGCGGCCGCCGCCCGGAGAACCAAGCCCCTCGCGGACGCGCGCGCCGCGGGCGGGCCCTAGACGCGAGCCGCCTCGCGCATGCGCGCGGGCATCCAGCTCGGCCGCGTCACGCGCACGAGCAGCAGAACGGCGCGCACGATGCTGAACGAGGCCATGGCGATCCACAGCCCGGCCAGGCCCAGCGGCCAGCGCTCGGTGAGCAGCCAGGCGAGCGGCACGAAGATGCCGAGACACGACACGGCGATCTGCAGCGCCAGATAACGCGTATCGTTGGCGCCAATGAAAACGCCGTCGAAGACGAACGCCACGGCGTTGATCGGTTGCAGCACCACCATCAGCCCCGTGAGCGCAACGACGGCTTCGATGACGCGCGCGTCGCGCGTGAACAGCGCCGTGATCTCGGGCAACGCCACCGCGTAGGCCAGCGCGAAGACGGCGCTCAGTGCCACACCCCACAGCGTCGCACGCCGGATGAGCGCCCGGGCGATCGGTGCGTTGCCGGCGCCGAGCGCGTTGCCCACCAGCGTTTCGCATGCGATCGCCACGCCATCGATGGAGTACGCCGCCAGATACCAGAGCTGCAGCAGCACGGCGTTCGCGGCCAACGGGACCTCGCCCATGCGCGCCGCCAACGCCACCATCAGGAAGTACGCGGCGACCAGCAGCAGCGTGCGATTGAACAGGTGCGTCTGCGTGACGGCGAGCTTGCGCAGGCGCATCGGATGCAGCATGTCCCAGCCGCCCCAGCCCACGCGCGCCGCCCGTCGATAGCGCATCACGAGCACGAGCAGCGCCACGCACAAACCCGCAGCGGCACCCGCCACGCTGGCCCACGCTGCGCCCGTCACGCCAAGCCGCGGGAAGCCCCACAGACCATGGATCCACACCGCGTCGCCGGCCAGGTTGACGACGTTGACCACCAGCGTCACCACGAGCGGCGTCACCGCGTCCTTCATGCCGCGAAAGAATCCGAACAAGGCGAACGTCGTCAGCACCGCGGGGGCAGCGAGGATGCGCACACGAATGTAGTTGCGTGCGGCGTCCTGCACGTCGGAGGTGCCGCCGGCCAGGCGTAGGCCGACCTCGGCGATCGGATCGCGCAAGACGACGATGAGCAGGCCGAACACCAGCGCGACGCTCCACGACTGCCACAGCGTGCGTCCGGCGCGGGTGTCGTCCCCCGCGCCGTAGGCTTGCGACACGATGGCCGTCGTGCCTGCGCGCAGGAAAGCGAACACCCAGTACAGCGCGTCGAACACCATGGCGCCGATGGACACGGCACCGATGTACGCCACCGGTCCGAGGTGTCCGACGAGCGCGGTGTCGACGATCCCCACCAACGGGATGGTGATGGTCGCCAGGAAGCTCGGAACGGCGAGTCGGAGGATTTCGCGATCGAGTCGTGAGGACGGAGCTCGAGTCCGTCCCACGCCGGTCTCGTGTGCCACGCGTACCGTCTTTCGCATCGCGAGGTCGTGACGCCTACGATAGCACGCAAGGTCTCGAGTCGTGTGCGCGACGGAATTGCCTGCGCGGCACAGCAAAAAGCCCGTCCGCGGGTGAGCGGACGGGCTTCGAGGGGCTGCGAGTGATGCGCGGACGCGCGTCCTTGCACCGTCGACGTTCTTCGAGTCTGTGGGGTCGCCGGCCGACTCGCGCTGCCAGGCTCGGCGAACCCCACGACTCGAAAAGAGGCGGCGGGAGTAACAAGTATCATCCGGGAAGTCTCAGCGCGGAGCCAACGACATCCGGTCCTTTGTCACAACCGCCGCACACACGATCCAATCTTTGGCGGGACCGGCCGAGACCCAACCATGGCTACCGGCCCCCTAACGACAAGTAGCGTTGTCGGGACATCTCGAACGCAACGATGCCTGCCAGCCAATCGAACGAGCAGAGAACCGAACTTGCGGGACGCCCACCTGCGACGTCGCCGCCATCGTGTTCCCGGAGCAAGGGGCGGGACCATAAGAAGGCGCAGGGTCTGTGGGACAATCGGGCAGGAGCGCCCGGCACCTCAGGTCGCCGGTAACGCCTCGGGTGGGGGGAACCCACCCGTGATGCACCCGTTCGACCGACCTTGCCTTCACCGCTCCATTCTCGAACCTCGGCCTGGTCCCAAAACGCTCGGGCCCCGCTGGAGCCCGCACGCGTCACTCGCAGTGAGTGCGCCTTGGTCAGGGCAATCGCCGTTCCGGGGTCTGGACATCTGCATCGCGCCCTCGGCTCGGGCCGCGCCCTTCCCGTAACACGTTGCATGGATTGATCTTCCTGAAGGGCGTCGCACGACCGCCCGTCAGCGGCGCGCGCCGGAACGCGCCGGCCCCGGGTCAAAAGCCACGCGAACGGGGGCCCCGCGCGCGCGGGATGACCCAGCGCCGGGGACCCGGCGGCAGGCGATGGGTCGCATGGCAGCGCGTCGTGTCC
>JBFJHN010000418.1:0-3999 GCA_041613275.1 Candidatus Krumholzibacteriia bacterium
CGTGAAACGCCAAGCCGTACGACGCCTCGGACAACCAGGTGCCAACCCGCCGGTCGACTTCGCTCATGGCACCCAGGTCGATCAGCTGCGGCGCACCATCCGAGGTGAGCACCCACGCGATGAGCTGCGGCCCCTCGGAGTACGGATCGCGAAGCCAGCACATTGCGGTGCGCTCGGCCCGCCTGACTTCGACGCCGTGCACCGCGTATGCCACCACCGCCGCATCCGTTGGGATGGCTGCAGCGATGTCCGCGAGCCCCACGGCAGGACGTTGTCGCGGAGCCACGGCCAAACTGGCCTCCGCAAGCTCGCGCTCGATCGCACGGAGCGCATTCTGGGTTCGTGCGAAAGCTTGCGCACGCGTGCCGCGATCGAGGTCGCTCGAGAAAGCAACAGCCGAAGCATGCTCCGCGGCCTCCAGCCAGCGACGACGCAGCTCCTGGACCGCTGGAGCCGAGCTCCGAGCCGTGTCCCGGTGCCGATCGATCATCTCGGACAGGACGATGGCGCGTGAATTGAGAAACGCCTCCCAGGCGCGAGCCGTGCGCTCTTCGTACGATGTGTCGTTTGGCGATGTCTGCGCCGCCAGAAGGACCAACAGATCGGCGCCACGCGCACGCACGTTCGCATACTGAAGCGCCTCGGATCGAGACATGGCCTGAGCGGACAGCGCCAGGTGAGTCGCGGCAATGTTCTCGGCGCGCAGCGCCAAATCGAAGGCGTCGTCGGCCCGTCCCGACTTCGCGACGATCGCAGCAAGCAGGAGAACATCTTCAGCCATGTCGGGGGAACGCTGGCGTTCCGCGCGCACGCGGATCTCGAGCGCTTCCCGACACAGACGCTCCGCCTCTTCGAGATTGCCGGTCTCGTAGTGCACGGCCGCCATCGCGGTCCGAATGTACGCCGTGCGGATGTGTCGAACGCCGAGGACGCGTGTGAACGTTTCAAGCGCGTCCTCAAGACCTGTTCGCGCCGCGTCGAAGCGTCGCGCGGCGTGGTCGATCCGCGCCAGGGCCGCGCGCGCCATGGCGTGATCCAGCGGGTTCTCCTGCGGATCCAGATGACTGAGAACGTACTGGTACAGAACACGCGCTTCGTCGACGCTGCCCGTCTTGCGCAAGTTCAATGCAAGATTCGACATGGCATGCAGCGTCAGCGGGGCATCGACGCCGTAGTTGGAGCTGCGAATCTCGACAATGCGTTCGTACATCGGCAATGCGGAGCGGAAGTCGCCCAGCTGGGACAGGATCGCCGCGAGGTTGTTGTACGACTCCGCCGTCCTGGGGTGGTCCGGACCGAGCTCGGTCAAACGGATCTGCAGCGCGCGCTCGTGGGCCCTGCGCGCCTTGGCATAATCGTTCCGCAGTCCGTGCGCGACTCCGAGCGCGTTGAGGACATCCGCACGCGCACGCGGAGACGCGTCTGGGAGTGCGGCAACCATCGAATCGGCGCGGTAGAGCAGCGTGAGCGCCTTACCGTGCTCCCGATCCATGATCGCGATCGCGCCGAGCTCGGCGGTGATCTCCGCAGCGAGAGCCGACTGGCTCTGCCCGCAGCTCTCGAGCAGGTCGAGCGCGTTGCGCCCCGCGCGACGGGCATCCTCGTACCGGTAAGCGGTCCGATGGACGTAAGCGAGGTTCAAATAGCTGGCGGCTCGCTCGGCTGCACTCGCACCGTAGGATTCCTTCAAGGCAATCGCCTCGAGAGCCCAGCGCAGCGTCGCGTCTTCGCGCGAACGCCGCGATCGCCACAGCGACTCGACCCAGGCGTCGAGCACCTGGGCGCGAAAATCGGCGCGAAGAGCGCCGGCGTCGGCGTGCAGTTGTCGCGCCTTGCGCTCGGCGGGCTGAAGTCGAGCCGCATCGAGCTCCGCGCGAATCTCCGCAAGCCGTTCCTCGGGCGTCACCGGCGCGCTTCGAACCTGTCGAACCTGCGCGGCGTCGGTGTGTGCCACGCCGACCTCCGACTCGGCGATTCGCGACGCCCCCACGAAGATGAGGACGAGAAACGTCGAGCCGACCGTCCCCAGACGCTCGATCCGTCGTGTGGCGGTCACGCCACGCGTGACGATTGACGGTGTCCCACGCAACATCAGCATCCTCACAGGCGATGCTCAGGGCTGGTTGGCGCCAACGGCAACCGCCTGACATTCGAACTCGGCCACCTCGAGCCACACGTCTCCGCTGTCGATGCCCGGCTCGAGGACACGCTCCAGTCGTTGCTGCAGGGAACGTGGCGTGCCGTCCGGCGACGTGCGCAGCTTGATCGAACGCAGCCCGAGCTCACCGAGCTTGTCGATGTCGATATCGAAGGCATCGGATGCCGAACTCCCCACACGGCCCATCCTGAAGAGGGCTTGGATCTCCGGAAGAGGCGTGCGCGACGCGATGATGAACATGCGCTCCACCGGGCTGGTGCCGGAGACCTCCCATGTCGCTTCCGCTCGCGTACGTGCTGGAAGCATGTGCGGTTCTCCGCCTGCGACCGGGTTGCGAACGCTGAGATCGGGATCTGGGAAAAGCGCGTGCACGACGCCCGGCGTGTTGTCCGCTTCGCTGAGAACGTAGACATGCATGTCCTCACGGCTCTCGACGGTGACGAAGAGGGCGTCACCGGGGCGTAGCGTGTCCGTGGGATGCAACGCCACGGGATATACGGCGTCGCGATCCGAACGGAAGAACGTGGTCTGGACGTTGAGCGACTTGGGAAGCGGGCGAACCCACGCGAGAGCGGCAAGGAGCACTGCCGCTGTCGTAGCTGCGAGCAGGACGCGGCCTTGACGGCGTCGCTTACGAGCCTGTGGGTTGGTGGCGTGGAGCGCCGCCTGAAGCGCTTCCTCCATCTCGCCCGCGCTCGCAAAGCGATCTCCCGGGTCGTGCTGCAGCGCCTTCGACACCACGCGGGCGAAGGAGGCGGGAATGTCTGCGCGGCGATCGCGAATCGGGACACCTTTGGTCCGGGCCAGCTTGTCACGCAAGGTGTCGAGATCGTTGCACTCGATCGGGTAGCGTCCGGTCACCAACCGATAGAGCAAGACGCCGAGCTGGTAGATGTCGGCCGCGCGGGTGGGCGCCTGGCCCTCGAGAACTTCAGGCGGCGTCGCCAGCGGAGTCACGTCCCGACGCGTTTCGTCCGCCGAGCGCTCCTCGAGTGCTGAACCAAAATCCATCAAGACGATGCGGCCTCCGCGCTCGCGCACGACGTTCGCCGTCTTGACGTCCCCGTGTACGATGTGCTCCGCGTGGATCGCCGCCAGCGCACCGCACAGCTCAATGCCGACGAGCGCCGCTTCCTGCGCGCTGAACAGGTCGCGGGACGCCATGCGGTCTTCCAGCGTTTCGCCGTTCAGGAGCTCGGTGCGAATTCCGGGCCTGCCATCGTGAATCTCCACGCCGTGCACGGTGATGACGTTGGGATGGCGGACCGCGGCGAGACGCTGGACCTCGCCGAGCAGCTTTTCGGTCTGGCTGGAGGTCGCACCCTTGGGTTTCAGGAACTTGACCGCGACGTGCCGCCGCAGGGTGGGGTCGTACGCCCGGTAGACGTCACCGAAGCTCCCCTGGCCGATGCGTTCGAGGAGGATGTGGCTTCCCCACCGTGCGTGACCGTTCACGCCTCCCGCTGGCTCGCGCCCGTCGGCGTCCGACGTTGGGGAATCCTGTTCACGGGCGAAGCGTTCCGAGGCGGCGTGGTAGAGCTGTGAAATGCTCTCGATCTCTCGCAGCATGCTCAGCTTGCCGGCGAGGACGGGGTCTTTCTCGACGGCATCCCAGTCGACCGCTTGCCCGTCCGCGACCGCTTCCGCGAACTCACGCAGCGCATCATTCTCGCTCGGTGTCCTCGGTTCCATGCATCTCCTCCGCCATCTGCACCAGGGCGCGCGCGATCAGCATGCGTGCCGCGTTCGGAGACGGGCAGCCAACGCGCCGAGCGACATCCCGATAGGCAAGACCCAACTCGAGCCGAAGCGCGACCGCTTGTCGCGTGCGCTCCGGGAGC
>JBFJHN010000419.1:0-3996 GCA_041613275.1 Candidatus Krumholzibacteriia bacterium
GACGCCAAAAAAAAGTGGGTTCGCGAACCCACTCATCCCCCACGAACGTTTACACGAGCGGGGCGGCGCTGGCAAGCCCGTTGTGCTCCGCCCGCACCTGAACACATCCACGCAAGTGCCTGGCACGCCGCCATCTGGAGCGAGCGAGCCTGTCGTGGCGGCGGCGCGGCTGCAGCGCTTTGGCGGCCTACGGCGCGCTGTCACGCCCCAGGCGGTGGAGCGTGTTCAAGACCACGCGCGCGACGCTCTCGAGGCTCGCGGGAGAGCAACGATCGGGCAGATCGGCGACGGTGTGCCAGGCCGGGTACTCGAAGTCGATGAGATCGACGGCTGGGATCCCCCGGGCGAGAAACGGCACGTGGTCATCGAAGACGGCCGGACCGTCCTCGCGTACGAAGCCAGGCGCCTGCAACGACTCGGCCACGGCAAAGACGAGATCGGTGAGCTCGGGAGCTTCTTGACGCGAGTACTCCTCCATGGGGATGCGCAGGTCGGCGTCCCCGACCATGTCGAGAAGCAGCATGGCGCGCGGACGGTAGGCGCCCATGGTTTGCACGAAGTGGCGCGAGCCGAGCAGATAGTACTCGTGGTCGTCCTCCATGCCGTAGTCCTCGCCGTCGAAGAACACCAGATCCACGCCCACGCCCGGATCCCAGGTGGCCAGAGCGCGCGCCACCTCCAACAACACCGCCACGCCGCTGGCACCGTCGTTGGCACCCGGCACGGCCCGGTCGCGCGCCGCGCCGCAGTCGCGGTCGGCGCGCGGTCGCGAGTCGTAGTGCGCGCCGAGAAGCACGCGCGTCGAGCGCTGCGGTTGGAAGTGCGCCAGGACGTTGACCATGCGCAGCGAATCGGGCCCGTAGGGATCGCGCAGCACGAAACGCTGCGTGCCGACGTGCCCGGTGAGCGGGGCGAGCTGCTCGAAGAGATACTCGCGGCAGCGCTGGCTGGCGACACTACCCGGCGTGCGCGGACCGAACTCCACCTGCGCCACGAGATCGGCGAAGGCGCGCTCGCCATCGGGTTCGGGTGGCGGCGTGAGACCGCGCGCACAACCGCATGCGGCGACGAGAACGAACCCCCAGCCGGCGACGTGCCGAAGCGAGCCCCGGCGGCGTCGCGCCGCGGCAGTGTGTCTCACGGGGTTTCCCCGACCGTGCGCATCCAACGCTCGCGCCCCCAGCTGCGCAGGCGTTCCTGCAGCGAGAGAACGTGCACGCGTTCCTCGCGCAGGGCGCGGATGGCGCGCGCGAGCGCCTGAGCCCCGGAAAGCGTCGTCACCATGGGCACGCCGTGCATGACGGCCGTGCGGCCCACCGCGTCCTCGTCGTAGCGCGAAACCTCGCCGAGGGGCGTGTTGACGATGAGCTGGATGTTGCCGCTGGCGATCTCGTCGCTCACGTCCGGCTTGCCCTCGTGCACCTTGAAGACCGAGCGCACGCGCAGACCCGCGCCCTCGAGGACGGCGGCGGTACCGCGCGTGGCCAGACGGACGAAGCCCAGATCGCGGAAGACGCGCCCGATCTCGGCGGCGTGACGCTTGTCCGAGCGGTTGAGGCTGATGTAGGCGTTGCCGCGGAGCGGCAGCCGCTCGTGCGCGGCCACCCAGGCCTTCAGCGTCGCGCGCCCCAGTCCCGGTGCCCAGCCCATGACCTCGCCCGTCGAGCGCATCTCCGGGCCGAGGAAGATGCTCGAGTCCGGAAACTTGCGGAACGGAAACACCGGCTTTTTGATGGCGTAGCCCTGCAGCTCCCCTTCGGGCGGCAGGTCGAGGTCGGCGAGCGTTGCACCCAGCGCGATGTCCGTGGCCAGGCGGGCCAGCGGCAAGCCGGTGGCCTTGCTGACGAACGGCGCCGTGCGCGACGCGCGCGGGTTGGCCTCGAGAACGTAGACGACGCCCTCGAGCACGGCGAACTGCATGTTGAGCAGACCGCGCACCCCGAGCGCTCGAGCCACGCGACGCGTGGCGTCTTCCATGGCCGCGCGTACGTCGTCGGGCAGGACGTACGGCGGCAGCAGGCACTCGCTGTCGCCGGAATGCACGCCGGCCTCTTCGATGTGCTGCATGATGCCGGCGATGTAGGTGTTCTCGCCGTCCGAGATCGCGTCGACGTCGAACTCGAACGCGTCCTCCAAGAAGCGATCGATGAGCACAGGAGCTCCGGGCCACGCGGCGAGCGCTTCCTGCACGAACTCGAGAAACGACGATTCATCGTAGAGAATGCGCATGGCGCGTCCGCCCAGCACGTACGACGGGCGCACGAGCACCGGAAAGCCGATGCGTCGCGCCACGCGGCGCGCCTCTTCGACGTCGAGCGCGTTGCCGGCTTCGGGCAGCGGGATGCCCAGGTCGTGCAACAGGTCGGCGAAGCGCGCGCGGTCCTCGGCCAGGTCGATGGAGTCGGCGCTCGTGCCGAGGATGGGCCAACCTGCGGCCGCGAGCGCCCGCGACAGGCGCAGCGGCGTTTGTCCCCCGAACTGCACCAAGACGCCCTGCGGCTGCTCGAGCTGCAAGACGTCCATCACCGCTTCCAGCGTCAGCGGCTCGAAGTACAGCTTGCTGGCCACGTCGAAGTCGGTGCTCACGGTTTCGGGGTTGCAGTTGATCATGATGGCGTCGAAGCCGCGCTCGCGCGCCGCCTGCACCGCCTGCACGCAGCAGTAGTCGAACTCGATCCCTTGGCCGATGCGGTTCGGACCGCTGCCCAGAACGACGACGCGCGGTCGCGCGCCGCGCCGGGACTCGTTTTCGTCTTCCCACGTGCCGTAGAAGTAAGGTGTCTGCGCGGCGAACTCGCCGGCACACGTGTCGACCACCTTGTAGACGGGTCGAACGTCGCAGCTCTCGCGCAGGGCGCGGACCGCGTCGGCACCCACCGCCGCCAAGGTGCCGATCTGTTCGTCGGAGAAGCCATCGCGCTTGGCGTCGAGCAGGAGTTCGCGCAGCTCGCCCCGGGCTTCGTCGTTCCCCGTGCCGCGCACGGCGGCTTGGACGAGCTCGGCGTTTGCGCGGAGACGCTTGCGCGTGTCGCCGATGGCGGCGATCTCGTACAGGAACCACGGGTCGACGCCGGTGCGCTCGGCCACCGCGTCGATGGCGTCCGGGTCCTGCTCCAACGCAGCGGCCAGCGACGGCAGGCGGTCGGGATGCGGCTCGTCGAGCCGGATGGCGTCGGCGGCGCACGGCTCCAGCCCTGGCCAACCGCGCTCCAACGAACGCAGGCCCTTCTGCAGCGCCTCGCGGAAGGTGCGGCCGATGGCCATGGCCTCGCCCACCGAGCGCATCTGCACGCCGAGCACGTCGGGCGCGCCGCTGAACTTCTCGAAGTCCCAGCGCGGAATCTTGACCACGACGTAGTCCAACGCCGGCTCGAACGCGGCGCACGAGGTGCCGGTGACGTCGTTGGGGACCTCGTCGAGCGTGTAGCCGACGGCGAGCTTGGTGGCCACGCGCGCAATCGGAAAGCCGGTGGCCTTGGACGCGAGCGCCGACGAGCGCGACACGCGCGGGTTCATCTCGATGATGCGAATCTCGCCGGTTCCGGGGTGCACGGCGAACTGCACGTTCGAGCCGCCGGTCTCCACACCGATGGCGCGGATGCAACGCAAGCCCCAGTCGCGCATTTGCTGGTACTCGCGATCCGAGAGCGTCATCGCCGGCGCGATCGTGACGCTGTCCCCCGTGTGCACACCCATGGGATCGAGGTTCTCGATCGAGCACACGACGATGGCGTTGTCGGCCTTGTCGCGCACCAGCTCGAGCTCGAACTCTTTCCACCCGACCAGGCACTCCTCGACGCGCACTTCGCCGAAGGGCGACTGGCGCAGGCCATCGGCCACCAGCGCCTCGAAAGCCTCGCGCGTGTTCGCGGTGCCGCCGCCCGAGCCGCCGAGCGTGAACGAAGGGCGCACGATGAGCGGCAGTCCGATCTCCTCGCCGAGCGCGCGCGCCTCCTCGAGCGAGCGCGCCTTGCCGCCGCGCGTCGATTGCAGGCC
>JBFJHN010000420.1:0-3995 GCA_041613275.1 Candidatus Krumholzibacteriia bacterium
CATGGCGTAGCGCAACGCGCCACGCGAAGCCAAGGGCACGATGCGCGTGGGGACGTTGTAGCCCGGAACGACCGCGTAGGCTCGCGGGGGCTCGAAGCCTGCGCGGCGAAACATGCGCACGTAGCCGCGCAGCGAGTACGTCCAGGCGCGGTAGTCGCGCTCGACCTGGCCGGTGCGCGGGGAGCGCGCGTGCCGCAGGCGCGAGTACGCACGCGCCGCCACGCGCGGCATGAGGCTGGTGAAGCGCAGCCCCTGGTGGTCGACGGCGCCACGCCAGAACATGCGACCGAAGCGGTTCTCGATGCCGACGTACAGCCAGCCGCCCGGACGCAGGAGCGTGTGCAAGGCGCGCAGAAACTCGTGCTGCAGCGTCTCGGGCGTACGCGGCGGAGTGTCCGGCGAAGCCAGCGGGTCCACCAGGCCGGCCCACTCCAGCACGCCGTTCACCGCGATGACGTCGAGGCTGCCGGGCGCAAAGGGCAGGGCGTGCAGATCGGCGCGCACGGGAACCAGGTTCGGCGTGCCTTCCTGGCGCGCGCGCAGCGCAAGGAACTCGATGCGTTCGGCGATCTTCTCGAGCGCGTAGTGGCGGCGCACGTGCGGCGCCAAGCCGAAGCTGTTGGCGCCCCAGCCCGCGCCGACGTCGAGGCTCACCGTGCGCTCGCGGTCGAGCGGCAACAGCGTGAACCAATCGGCGCGCGCCGTGCTCTCGGTGTAGCGCACCAGCTCGGCACTTCGGACGTGGTCGCTGAGCGCTTGCCGCCAGCCTTCGAGTCGCGCGGCGCGGTTGACCGCACGCATGCGCTCGCGCGGCAGCTCGCCCCAGTAGGTGTCGGTGGTGTCGAACACCCAGATGCCGTCGTCGTCGACCTGACCCACGACGCCGTGCTGCGCGCACGCGAGGCCGTTGGACGTGGGCTGCAGGTTCCCGCGACACCGCGGACAGGCGATCTCCGGAGCGACAGGGGGGTGTTGCGATGGCGTGGACAGGAGCGTCTCCACGGCGACGGGTGAGGCTCCCCGAAACGGCGGTCGAGTCGATCGGGCCAAGACCGCGCGCAGCGCAGTTCCGCGACGTGTGTCGAAAAGTAGACAACCTGTTTCGAGATGACCACAACTTTCAGTTCGGCACGTGCTTGCAGCGCCTTCCGCGCCCAAAGTGCTCAGCGTAAACCCCAGGCGGTACAACATCTTCCCGCGTATCGCGATGCGTGTCCGTGGACGCGGGACGGCGCGCGGGAGGGACATGTTCGCGGCCGCCGGCGCACGCCTGGCATGCCGGTTGCGTTGTCCCAGGCACGCGGCCATCGAACGTCATGGTTGCGTGGGGTCACCTGTCTTCGAGAGTTGGAAAGCTGTCCCGAGCCTCGATGCGGTCGGATGAGCCGGCCGATGTACCGGGGAGGCGCGGGATGCGAACGCTACTCTTGATTGGAACGCTGATCGCAGGTGTCACCTGCAACGGATGCTACGATGGCTCGAGCCGACGCGTCATCGGTACGGATGATGTGTACCCCCCTGGTGAGCCGCGAGACGTCTACTCGATCACGGGTGACGGCGAAGTGACCTTGTACTGGTCCGCCCCCCGTGACGGCGATCTCGAAGGGTTCTCGGTTTTCATCAGCCAAGATGATCGCGACTACTACCGGATCACCGAGGTGGGTGTGTCGCGCCGTCATTTCGTCATTCACGGGGACGTGCTCCCCGAAGACGTGCCGTTCGATTTCATCAACGGCAGCACCTATTACTTGGGTGTGTCTGCGTTCGACCACCACGGCAACGAGAGTCCGTTGACCGAGTGGTCGACCACGTTCGACACGCCGCGTCCTTCGGGACGCGATCTGCGCCTCTACCGGGCCGATGGCCCGCGCTTCGACGAGAGCGGGTACGACTTCTCGCGTTCGCCGTACGGCTACGCGATGAGCTCCAACAGCCTGTTCGTCGACATCGTCTTCACCTTCGAGGGTGGGGTTCCCGTGATGCGGACGCCCTATCCCCAGGTGGTCGAGCTGTACGACATGGGCGTGTTGGATTTCGACGCTCCCGAGGTCGACTGGTTCGTCGAGTCGGAGTGGGATGCGGCTTCCGAGGTTCCGTTGCGGGTGGGACAGGTGGTTCTGTTGAAGATCCACGAAGAAACGCGGCCAGGAAACACGGTCGAGCCGTTCAACGTCGCCAAGTTCCAGGTGGTGGCGTTGGGTTCGGGCTCCGTCGTGATCGACTGGGCGTATCAGATTTCACCCAACAACCCCGAGCTCAAGCCCGGGCAGACGGTTCCCGCGGGGAGCTTGCCGACGACACAGGAGGTGCAGTGATGAAGCGCTGGACATGGATGACGATGGCGGTGTTGGCGCTGCTGCCGCTCGCGGCAGCTCGTGCGGACCATCGCATCGACTGGGACGACTGGTACGGGGGCGAGGTCGACGTGAACGTCAAGGTGAAGCGCGGCGAAGGCGCCGTGTACGCCGTCGGCGAGCCCGTACGCATCGAATTCAAAGCAAACGAAGACGCGTACCACATGGTGTACGCCATCGATACCGAAGGCTACGTGCGCTTGCTCTTCCCGCGTTACTGGGAAGACGACGGCTGGGTCGAGGCCGGACGCAAGGTCAAGCTTCGCGAGCGCGACCTTGCGTGGCCCGCCGATCGTTGGGGCACCGAGGGCATCGTCTATATCGAGGCCATCGCCAGCCCGACGCCGTTCGATTTCCACCGCGCGGGTCTCGTGCGCGAGGCGAGCAGCTGCGGTTGGTACGACGGGCACCGCGCGCTGCGTGTGAACGATGATCCGTTCCTGGCCTTCAACGACGTCCACCGCCGTCTGTTCGCCGACTGGGACAACGCGGTGTTCGCCGTGGACTACACCTACTTCTACGTGGGCGACTACTACGAGGCGCCGCGTTACCTGGGGTATCGCTACCGCCGTGTCTACGTGCAGCCGCCGCATGCCGGGTTCCACATCGGCGTGCGCTTCGGCTGGTCGTGGGAGTTCGGCTACGGCTACTGCCGACCGGTGTACGCACGCTACTACGTGCCCGGCGTGCACTACGTGCATCACCACGTGTACCACCATCATCACGTGGCCTACCGGCACACGCATCATCGCTACGGTCGCCACGGTCACTACGGCTACCGGGACGGCTGGCACGGTTCGCAGTACCGCGTCGTGCACGACACGAAGTCGCGGCGCCGCATCACGCCGCCGCCCGAGCGCAAGCGCTACGGCAGCGTCGTACGCCTGCGCGAAGCGCTCGATCGCAAGGGCGTGGAACGCCGCGACGGCGTGCGTGCGCCCGACCGCCGCAAACGCGACGAACGTCGTGATGTGGGCGTCGAGCCGCGTGGGCGTCGTGAACGTGCGGCGAACGCGGCCCGCAGTCACCTCGACGACCGTCGCAAGCTCGAACGCCGTGCGCCCGCGGTGCAGGAGCGTCGCGCTCCGCGCCGCGAGGTCGCCGACCGTCCGAATGCGCGCCGTGCGCCGGCCGTGGAGGAGCGTCGCGCTCCGCGCCGCGAGGTCGCCGACCGTCCGAATGCGCGCCGTGCGCCGGCCGTGAAGGAACGCCGTGCGCCGCGCCAAGCCGTGGAGTCACGCCTGCAGCGCAACGCGCGCCCATCGCGCGCCGCGGTGCAGAAACGATCCTCGTCGTCCGAACGCAAGGCGCAGCGCGCCGAGCGTCCGCGGCGATCCGAGAAGAAGCACGCCGTCGGCGAGAAGCTCCCGGCGCGCTCGAAGAGCTCTTCGGTGGTGAGATCGAAGAGTCAGCCCCGGAGCAAAGCGGACGGAGCAAAGGGCTCCGAACGCAAGGCCAAGCGAAGCGCACGCTCCAAGAAGGCGTCGCGACGCTAGGGAATCGGCGCCTGCGCGTACTGGCAGGCACGTGTGGGCGCCGAGATCGCTCGGTTGAGTCAAGAGGTGGGGAGCTGCTCGTTGCAGTGAGGCATTGCGGGCGAACGGGTGGAGCTTGACTCCGGTACGGAGTTCTTCCTGAGGC
>JBFJHN010000421.1:0-3992 GCA_041613275.1 Candidatus Krumholzibacteriia bacterium
CGAGCAGCACGCCGATGCGCGTCGGATCGATGCCGGAATCGGTGAGCTTGGCCTGTGCCACGGCTTCGCGCGATGCGGCGATGGCCAGCTGCGAGTAGCGATCGGCGCGCTTGGCGTCCTTGCGATCCATGTAGCGCGTGGGGTCGAAATCGCTGCATTCGGCGGCGATCTGCGTGGCAAGACCCTCAGGATCCCAGCGCTCGATGCGCGTGATCCCCGAAGTGCCTGCGTAGAGCGCCTGCATCATGGAGTCGGTCGACTCGCCGACGGGAGAGATCGCTCCGACGCCGGTGACGACAACACGCGTTGAATCCATGCTCCTCCGTGAGGTGGCGAGCACCTGCGAGCCAAACGCCGGCACGCCCGGGGTGTTCCCGGACGTACCGTCGTGCGTGGGAGGGTCGCTGCGGCTTACGCGCCGACCTTCTGCTCCAGGTACTCGATGGCCGACGAGACGTTCGTCATCTTCTCGGCATCTTCGTCGGGGATCTCGATGTCGAACTCTTCTTCGAGAGCCATCACGAGCTCCACCGTGTCGAGCGAATCGGCACCGAGATCATCGATGAACGAGGCGTCGTCGGTGACCTGCTCGGCGCTCACTCCGAGCTGTTCTTCGATGATCTTCTTGACCTTGTCTGCAATTTCGCTGGCCATGAGTGGGCAGCTCACCTCCTCGTTTGAACACACACGTTCCCGTCGAGACCGCGGCGGGCGCGGATGTGCACGCTCAAGAGTGCATCCACATACCGCCGTCGCAGTTCAACACCTGACCGGTCACGTAGGCCCCATCTTCGCCCAGAAGGAACGCGACGACGCTGGCGACGTCGTCGGGTGCTCCGAGCCGTTGGAGCGGAATCTGCCGGATCAGGTTTTCCCGCGCCTTCTCGTCTAGATCCTCGGTCATCGCCGTCTCGATGAAACCGGGCGCGACAGCGTTGACTGTAATGTTGCGCGACGCCAGCTCCCGGGCCGTCGCCTTGGTCAGCCCGATGATACCCGCCTTGCTCGCGGCGTAGTTGGCCTGACCCGGATTGCCCATCTGTCCGACCACCGACGTGAGGTTCACGATCCGGCCGAACTTCTGGCGCATCATAACCTTGGCCACGGCACGGGTCCAGTTGAAGGTCCCGGTGAGGTTGACGCGCAGCACCTCGTCCCAGGCCTCGGAGGTCATGCGAGCCAGCAATCCATCGCGCGTAATGCCGGCGTTGTTCACCAGACCATGCACGCCACCGAGGTCGGTCTGGACGGCGGCCATCGTCTCCTGGACCTCGTCGGCGTTCTCGATGTGGCAGCCGTAGGCGCGCGCGCCGCCACCGAGCTCGGCGGCCACGGGCGCGACCCGCTCGACGTCGCGTGCGATGAGCGCCAGGCGCGCACCTTCGCGCGCGCAGCGCCGGGCGATCGCCAAGCCGATGCCCCGGCTGGCGCCGGTGATCACGATCACACGATCCGTCAAAGCCATCGCTCCTCCAGCGCGCCGAGACTACTCCGCCTGCGCTTGCTCCAGATAGCGCTTTTTCAACGACTCCAGACCGGCGCGGTCGCCCACTGCGACGCAGTTCACGCCGCGGTCGATGCGGCGGAGCAGCCCGCGCAAAACGCTCCCGGCGCCGACTTCGAGCACCGTGCCGGACCATTCCGCCGACAGCGTTTGCATGCTGTCCGTCCAGCGCACCGGCGAGGCGATCTGCTGCTTCGCCAGCTCGCGCAGGCGTTCGCCGCTGCGCTCGGCACGCGCACTGACGTTGGCGATCACGGGTACGCGCGCATCGGCGAACGCAACCCCGTCGAGATGGTTGGCCAGCTGCTCGGCCGGATCGCGCATGAGCTCCGAGTGGAAGGCGCCGCTGACGTTCAAGCGTTTGACGACACGCGCTCCGGCCTCTTCGAGCTGCGGCATGGCAGCTTCGACCGCCTCCACCGAGCCGGAGATCACCAGCTGATCCGGAGCGTTGTGGTTGGCGACGTCGCAGACTCCGATGCTGCGCACGCCCGCGCACACCTGTTCGACGCGATCGAGATCCAGCCCGACGACCGCCGCCATGGTGCCGGGGCTCTCGAGGCCGGAAGCGAACATCAGCTCGCCACGCTTGCGCACGGCGCGCAACGCGTCCGCGAACTCCAGGGTCCCAGCGGCGACCAGGGCGCTGTACTCGCCGAGACTGTGGCCGGCCACCAGCGCCGGCTGCACGCCGAGGCCGTCGAGCACGCGCAGGAGCGCGACCGAGTGCACCAGCAGCGCCGGCTGCGCGTTGCGCGTCTCGGTCAGCGTTTCGAGCGGTCCCTCGAAGCAGATGCGCCGAAGCGGCAGATCGAGAATCGTCTCGGCTTCCTCGAACGTTGCGCGTGCGCGCGGCTCGCTCTCGAACAGGTCCGCGCCCATGCCCACGGCCTGCGAACCTTGACCCGGAAACAGCATGGCGAACTGCATGCTTGACCTCCTGACGCGGCGAGCCGCGGTCCAGCGTTGCGTCGGGATCAGGCTTCGCGCGCTTCGGGGGCGCTTCCCCCCTGCAGCGAAACGTGCGTCCCCACGTCGGCGAGGAGCTCGGCGATCTGGCGGGGCAGATCGTTGCTCGCGAGCTCGGCGCACAGCGCCACCGCGTTCTCGATGGCGCGCTCGGTGCTCTTGCCGTGCGCGATGACGACCGTGCGCTTCACGCCCAGCAGCGGCGCGCCGCCTTCCTCCTGGTAATCCAGCCGGCGGCGCATGGCGTGGAAGCCCGGCCGCATGAGCATGGCGCCCAGCTTGACGCGCCACGAGTTGCGAATCTCGGCGCGAATCTGGCGCGTCATGAAACGCAACATGCTCTCGGCGAACTTCAACACGATGTTGCCGACGAAGCCGTCGCACACGATGACGTCGGTCCGTCCGGAGAGCACGTCGCGACCCTCGACGTTGCCGCTGAAGTTCAGGCCGCTGTCGCGAAGCAATGCGTGCGCGGCGCCGGCCAGCTCGTTGCCCTTGCTCGATTCCTCACCGATGTTGAGCAGCGCGACGCGCGGGGTCTCGCGCCCGAGATGGATCTTGGCGTAGACCGCGCCCATGGCTGCAAACTGCACCAGGTGTTGCGGCTTGCATTCGGCGTTGGCACCGACGTCCAGCAAGACGCTGCGTCCGCGGTCGGTCGGGAACAACGTGGCGATGGCGGGACGCTGCACGCCGGGTGTACGGCCGAGCAGGAGCAGGGCACCCGCGACGACCGCTCCCGTGCTACCGGCGCTCATGAACGCCTCGGCGCGACCTTCTTTGACCAGGGCCAAGGCGCGCGCCAGCGAGCTCTCGGGCTTGCGGCGCACGGCGGTGGCCGGCGAATCGTCCATCGAGATCTCGTCGGGTGCGTGGACGATCTCGACGCGATCCTCGCGCATGTCGCGCGCGACGGCGCGAATGCGCTCCTCGTTACCGACGAGGAACACGCCCATGTCGTGCGGCAGGCGCGCCAGCGCGGCGAGCGTGCCCGGCACGATCACACGCGGGCCGTGATCGCCTCCCATGGCATCGACGGCGATACGCACGCGTTCCCCCGTCGCAACGAAACCGTGAACCCGGGCCAGGCGCACCTTGCCGCTCGGGCACGAGCGCCGTGACGCGTTCTACGATTCGGTCGTCGTGGACACGATCTGGCGCCCGGCGTAGTTGCCGCAAGCTGCGCAGACGCGATGTGGAATGCGCGGGCTGCCGCACTCCGGGCACACGGACAGCGCAGGGCGCTTCAGCTTCCACTGCGCGCGACGCTTGAGCTTGCGCGCGCGCGACGTGCGTCGTTTCGGTACCGCCATGGTTCCTCCTTGCCGAGCGCGTCCCAGCTCACGACTCGAGCTGATCCGACAGCTTCTTCAACGCCTCCCAGCGCGTGTCCGCCGGAGGCGCACACGAGCAGGATGCAACGTTGCGATCCTGCCCGCATTGTGAACACAGGCCCTTGCAATCGGGCCGACAGAGCAGCCGGATGGGCTCCTCGAGAATGACCGCCTCGCGCACATGA
>JBFJHN010000422.1:0-3987 GCA_041613275.1 Candidatus Krumholzibacteriia bacterium
ACTCCATGGCTCACCGATCGGCGTGCGTGCCTCCTGAGCGGAGAGAGGCTGCCGCCCTGAAGTCCAGGCCCGACCTGTCGCCTCGGCGCTGCCGGGCGGTGCGCGGTCGTGGGCATCACGGACGCTGGCGTCATGCACGACGTTTTGGAATACTGGGCCGCAATCCGTCGGACCCGATGCGTGACTCGAAGGGAGACGACATGCGCGAGACCGGAACGAAACACCCGCGCGGGGGACGTGTGGACGCTGTCTTGGTGGCAACGATCGTCACGGCGCTTACGCTGTCGGTGTCGGACGTCTGGGCGCAAGCGTCGTCGTCGGCCGGTGACCGCACTCTGGTCGTGGGGACGAAGGTGACGGAACCCTTCGTGATGCGCGACGCCACCGGAACCTGGCGCGGCATCAGCATCGAGCTGTGGGAGAACATCGCGCGGGAGACCGGCTGGACGTTCGAGTACCGGGAGCTCGAGCTGACGCCGCTGATCGAGGCGACGCGTGATGGCTCGATCGATGCGGCCGTGGCGGCGTTCACGGTCACGCCCGAACGCGAAGAAATTCTGGACTTCTCGCACCCGTTCTACTCGACCGGTCTCGGCCTGACAGTTCCGTCGCGCGGGAGCGGCTGGATGGGGGTTCTCCGCCGCGTTGCGTCGCGTCGTTTCTTGGCCGCGGTCGGCGGACTGTGTGTGCTCTTGCTCGTCGTCGGAGCGCTGGTGTGGTTGTTCGAGCGCCGTCGCAACGAAGAAGAGTTCGGCGGGAAGGCCTTGGATGGCATTGCGTCGGGCTTCTGGTGGTCGGCCGTCACCATGACCACCGTGGGCTACGGAGACAAATCGCCGCGCACGTTCGGGGGGCGGCTGGTCGGCCTGTTGTGGATGTTCGCGGGGATCATCATGATCTCGACGTTCACCGCCGCCATCACGTCGTCGTTGACCCTGACGCAGCTTCAAACCCGCGTGCAGGGCCCGGAAGATCTCCCGAACGCGCGCGTCGGAACGCTCGAGGGCTCCGCCCCCGCAAGCGCGTTGGCCAACCGCGGAATCTCGTACCGGGGGTTCCCGAATCTCCCCGCGGCTCTCGAGGCGCTGAAGGCAGGCACGCTGGACGTGGTGGTGTACGACGCGCCGATTTTGCTCTATCGCGTCAAGGAACAGTTCCAGGGGGACCTCACGGTGCTGCCGCGTACGTTCGAGTCGTCAGCCTACGCGATCATGCTGCCACCCGAGAGCGATCTGCGCGAGCCGATCAACCGCGCGCTGCTGCGGTTCATGCGCTCGCAGGAATGGAACTCCATCGTCCGAGACTATCTGGGAGAGTAGAGGACGTTTGCATGCAACCCGCTGCCTTGCGTGCGACCGGGGCCGTCGCATGGCTCTCGGCGGTCGTGCTCCTTGGAGCATGTCAGAAGTCCATCTACCGTGATTACCGCATTCCGACTTCGTCCATGGAGCCTACGTTCGCACAGTTCCAGCGCGTCACGGTGCGGCACATTCCACCCGGCGCCAAGCTGCGTCGCGGCGACGTCATCGTGTTCAGACAACCCGAGCAAGAGCAAAGGAAGTACATGAAGCGCGTCGTGGGTCTCGCAGGAGACGTAGTCGAAGTCGAAGCGGACAGGCTCGTCGTCAACGGCGACGTTCAGGCGGAGCCGTACGCTCGGTACACGCGGCCGCTCACCCCGTTCGGTCCATTCATGGTTCCCGCAGGGACCCTGTTCGTGCTCGGAGACAACCGCGCACATTCCCTGGACAGTCGCCACTTCGGCAGCGTTCCGCGCCAGAACGTGATCGGCATCGTCACCCGCTGATGCGCGGGGTGATGTCACCCGCGTTGCGCCGTGCTTCGGCGCTGGCTACACTGTGAGAATCGCCGGCGACTTGGCAACGATTCGGCACGACGCTCTTCGCTGGAGGATCGCGATGGTGCCAGCGCGACGTACGTCTCCCTGGGTTGCGGCGGGCGTGTCGCTGTTCATCACGTGCGGCGACGACGTACACCCTGTGGAGTTCGTCGCGCACGTAGACCGTATTGATGCACCGGCGTGGGTGGCGGCCGACGAGTCGTTCGAGGTGACCGTAGAGGGGAACGTGGGGCCGGACGGTTGCCATCGCTTGCAACGCGTCGAAACCGTACGTCACGCGGACCGAATCGAGATCACCGTATACGGTGAAAGGCTCGTGCCGAGTCGCAGCGTGGTGTGTTCGGACGAGGTTTCCGTCTTCGAGCAGCGGATTTTCCTCGATCCACCGTTCGGAGACGACGCGTTCACCATCATCGTGTATCAGCCGGACGGGCCTCCGCTTCGCCAGCTCGTGCACGTTCGAGAGTAGGTGCCCGAAGCCCGATGGACGCACACTTTCAGCCCGCGATCGAGGCGATGCATCGCGCCGACGTGGAGGCCTTCTCGGGGCTTGTGCGCGAGGATCGCTCCCTGGCCACCGGCCGATCGAGCGAGAGTCATCCCACACTCCTGCAGTGCCTCGTTCTCGAAGGCAAGGATCTGCCGGCCGAGACGCAGATCGCGATGGCGCAAGCGCTCGTCGATGCGGGAGCGCCGATCGACGAGCCGTTCGTGGCGACCGGCAGCGCCGGTAACGTCGTCCTTGCCGACTATCTCCTGGAGCGCGGAGCGGCACTCGACGGCAAGCCCGACGTCCTGCGCGGCTGGACAGTTCTCGAGGAGGCCCTCTACTGGGGTTTCCCGGAGCTTGTCGGCGTGCTGCTGCAACGTGGTGCCCGTGTGCGCAACCTGCGGATCGCGGCAGGAGTCGGTGACGTGGCGCGACTACGCGCGTTCTTCGATGCCCACGGAGGGCTGCGGCCCGAGGCCGGTAGGATCAACTGGCCGTTCGGTAAGCTGCCCGTCGATCAGCAGTCCGACGCCCCCCAGGCGGTCCTCGACAACGCGCTCGGCTACGCCGCCATGGGCGACCACGAACGCGCGACGGAGGAGCTTCTCGACGCCGGCGCCGCGATCAACGCTTACCCACTGGGCTTCCACTATCGAGGCACAGCGTTGCACTGGGCCGCGGTGCGCGGCCTGCGCGCCATGTGCGACCTGCTCCTGGATCAAGGCGCCGATCCGTCGCTGCACGACCTGACGGTCCAGAAGACCGCAGAGGGATGGGCGGCGTACGCGAATCACCACGAGCTGGCCGCGCATCTCGCATCGCGCGCGGCGCGAAGGAGAAGCGAAAGGTCCGCATGACGTCGAGAACACTTCAGCGCGCGAAGCTCATGGCTTGGGTGCTCGTCCTGCTCGCTCCCGCGGTGGCTGCGGCGCAGAGCTCGGAGGAACGCCCGGAGCCCGGGGAGGAGTACATCGACTTCTTGACCGCGCGCGGACTTCGGCCGCCGACCCCCGCTCCGGACCGACGGGAGGGAGAAGGTCCGTTCTCGCGCCTCGTCGTCCGTGGCGCGACGCTCGTCGATGGAAGCGGCGCGCCGCCCATGGGTCCCGTCGACATCGTCATCGAGAACGAGCGCATCACGCAGATCGTCAGCGTCGGCTACCCGAAGGTTCCCATTCGCCCGAGCCGTCGCCCCGCAGCCGGCGAGTTCGAGGTCGACGCGCACGGAATGTACGTGCTGCCGGGTTTCGTCAATGCGCACGCTCACGTGGCGTTTGCGCTCCAAGGCACGGCCGGAGAAGTTCCCGACGCGGAATACGTATTCAAGCTGTGGCTGGCGCACGGCATCACCACGGTGCGCGAGGTTGGCTCGTTCAACGGCTTGCAGTGGACGCTCGACCATCGGCGCCGAAGCGCAAGCGGCGAGATCACCGCACCACGCATTGCGGCGTACGCCTTCTTCCCGGTCTCGGCCGAGATGCCTGGCAGCATCTCGACGCCGGAAGCGGCGCGGCGATGGGTGAAGGCCATCGCCGCCAAGGGCGCCGACGGCATCAAGTTCCTGGGCGCGCCGCCGGCGGTCATGCAGGCCGCACTCGACGAAGCCGCCCAGCAAGGACTGGAGACGACCTGTCAC
>JBFJHN010000423.1:0-3985 GCA_041613275.1 Candidatus Krumholzibacteriia bacterium
CCGGTGTGGCTGGCGTCTCCGCCGGACGTGCCCAGGAACTCGATTTCGGGGTCGACGCCGACCGTGGTGAACACGCGGCGCGTCACCGAGTTGAAGAACGTCTGCGCGATCTCCACGTCACCGCGGCCCGCGATGCGCTCGGCGAACTCGGTACGCATCGCCTTCCAGGTCGTACGCTCGCGCACGCGCGCACCAAGGAGCGCTTCCAACGCCTCCAATGCCGACGTGACCGAGGAGCGGTACTGGCCGAGACGAGCCACGGCGTCGCGCCGCCCTCCCGCCCAGTCGCGCAGCTCGAAGCGCGAGCGCGCCTGCAACGTCACGCGACGGAACGCGGCGACGTACTCCAGATACGCGTCACGTA
This sequence comes from Candidatus Krumholzibacteriia bacterium, assembly GCA_041613275.1. GTDB lineage: Bacteria > Krumholzibacteriota > Krumholzibacteriia > JBFJHN01. The sequence continues at coordinate 365 of JBFJHN010000423.1, forward strand.
GGATCGTCGCGCCACGCTGCCAGTCGGGTTCCTCAGCGCGTTGCCATTCCACCCCGCACCTCCAGGTCGCGAAGTCTAACGTTCGAACGGCCGTCCAGCGAGTCTGGAGTGCGGGCCGCGCCGACGCGTGCGTTGGCGACGGACGCCGCGCCACAAGGGCCCTGTGCTAGGCTGCGCCCATGATGAAAACACCCCGTGCCGCCGCGCTGCGCGTTCTGTTTCTCAGCTCGATCCCGCGCTGGGGCGGAGGCGAGCGCTGGATGGTCGACGCCGCCGCCGGTCTTGCCGCGCGCGGGCACGATGTCGTGCTGGGCGCGCGCCCGGGCGCGCGGCTCCTGGATCGCGCGCGCGATGCTGGACTGGTCACTCGGGCCGTGCGCATGGGCGGTGACCTCGATCCACGTGCGCTCCTCGCCGTGCGCCGCGTGCTGCACGAGCACCGCCCGCACGCGGTCTTCGTCAACCTCGACAAAGAGCTGCGTTACGTGTGCATGGCCACTGTGGCCGGCACGCGGCCGCTCGTGTTCCAGCGGCGCGGCAGCGACGATCCGCTGAAGACCGGACCGGTGCACCGCTGGACGTACACGCGCTGCGCCACGCGCGTGCTGACCAACAGCGACACGCTGGCCGCGCGACGCCTGCGTGCTCCCGAGTGGATGACGCCCGATCGCGTGCGCGTCGTGCGCAACGGTGTCCCCGTGGGCGAGGCTGTGGAGCGGCTGCCGTTGCGGCGCGAGCTGCGCCTTCCGCGCCGCAAGACGTTGATCGTGCACGTGGGCGAGCTGCAGGCGCGTAAGGGGCAGGAGCTCACGCTCGCGGCGCTCGCACGTCTGCGTGCCGCGAGCGACAACCCGAAACGCGACCCTCTCGTCCCGCGCGTCGCCTTCGTGGGCACGGGTCCGGATGAAGCGAAGCTGCGCGACTGGTGTCACCAGCTCGGCGTGCAGGAGCACGTCCTGTGGCTGGGGTTTCGTACCGATGCCGAGCGCTACCTGGCGGCCGCGGACGTGTGCGTGCTGCCGACGCGCGCCGAGGGCGTTCCCTGGACGCTGCTCGAGGCCATGGCGTCCGGTACGCCGGTCGTGGCTGCGGCGGTGAGCGGCATCCCGGAGCTCGTCGAGGACGGCGTGCACGGTGTTCTGATCCCGCCCGACGATCCGCAGGCGCTGGCCGACGCGGTGCGCCGGCTGCTCGCGAACCCGGACGAGGCCCAGCGCCTGGGACGTGCGGCGCGCGAGCACGTGCGCACGCACTGGAGCGCCGACGCTATGCTCGATGATCTCGAGTGCCTCATGTTCGCGGAGATCGTGCGACGCCGCGACGTCGCGCGCGGAGGTGCCGCGCGGCGCGGTAGCGGCGCGGCACTGTTCGTCGATCGTGACGACACGCTGGTGCACAACGTGCCGTACAACGGCGACCCGGCCGCGGCGCGGCTGGTGCCCGGAGCCGGGCGCGCGCTGCGCTGGGTGCGCGATGCCGGCATCCCAGTCCTGGTCGTGACCAACCAATCCGGTGTCGCGCAGGGACTGCACGACGAACAAGCCGTGCACGCCGTCCATGCGCGCATCCGCGAGCTGCTTCAAGGGGACGGTGCCGACGTCGATGCGCTGTACTATTGTCCGCACCATCCCGATCACGGCCCGCCGTGCGAGTGTCGCAAGCCGGAACCCGGCATGCTGTTGCGCGGGCTGCGCGAGCACGACCTGTCCGCGGACGCGTGCCTGATGGTCGGTGACGCGCAGCGCGATCTCGACGCGGCACACGCGGCCGGCGTGCCCGCCGCGGGCCTGGCGGTCGTCTCCAAGGAGCGCGACCTCGCCGCGGGCGAGAGCGTCTACACGTCGTGGACCGCCGTCGTGCGCGACTTTCTCGCCGCCCGCTGTGCCGGCGTCCGCATGGGCGACGCGCATGCCGCGGAGTCGCCCGTGGCACAAACTGCCGTCGACGACCGCACGGCCCCGTCTTCTACTCGTTGAGGATGAAAACGGCCTCTTCGTAGAAACGAATGCGACCCTCGACCTCGAGACGGGCGAGGAAGCGCGTGAAGAACGCGTGGCGTTCGGCCTCGCTCGAGCCATCGGCGAGGAAGTCGAGCGGCAGGTTCAGGCTGAGCGCGCGCCCCGGCACGATGTGGTGCGACAACCCGGTGGGAATGAGCGTCCCATCGCGGGCGAGGTCGAGCAGCTCGATCTTCGTGAACACCGGAAACAGACACAGCTGGTGTTCGACGCTTTCGAACACGTGCGGCAGGCTGTCGTAGTCGGCCATCTTGATGCGCTCGAGCTCGGTCTTGCCTTCGTAGGCGGCGACGACGCGCTCGAGCACCTGCACCCACGCGCGCAGCTCCAAACCCGACGGCTCGCGCGGGAACAGACCCCAGCACGTGCCGCGTGGATCGACGAGCACCGCGTGCACGCGACGCAGCTCGAGCAGCGTCCCGATCTCGTCATGCGTCACCCGACGAAGCGTGACGTCCGGGATGTCCGCGAAAACGCGCTGCAGATCCAGCTTGCGGCCCTCGAGCAGCAGATGATGCCAGCCCTTGAGCTGGACGCCCGGATCACCGTAGTCGATCACCTGCACCGGAATCTGCGCATAGCCAATTTCCACGAATGCGCTGGCACGATTGGCCCCGTCCAGCAGCATGTAGCGTTCGCCCGCGAGCTCCGCAACGATGGGCGGATGGCGTAGGATCTGTTCGGCACGCAAGCGCTCGACCAGCCGAAGCGTGCGCGCGCGTTCCGGGTGTTCGTGGAACTGAACGCTTTCGGACGGCACCAATTTCAGAACCGGGGACACTCGCGCAGCAGCCATCGGGCGACTCCCATCGTGGACGCGTGGCGCCCGATTCTAACGCGCGCGCTCCCGCTGCGGGAGTCGAATGCGTGCATCGCGCGCACGACGTCACGAAGAACGGGCAGTGGTCGTCCGCCACGCGAACGGCAGTGCGCCGGGCACACGTGCTCGAAGGAGGCCCTGACATGTGCAAGCACGTGCCCTGGGTGGAACGTACGTTTTCTTTCGATTTTCCCGCGGGTCAGTATCGCGAGCTCCTCGAGCGCCTGCGCGGCACGCCGGCGCGCGTCGAAGAGCGCGTGCGGGGAGTGTCGGCGCCGGCGCGCACCACGCGCGTCGAAGGCAAATGGTCGATCCAGGAGCACGTGGGACATCTCGTCGACCTCGAGCCCCTGTTCGCGGGGCGTCTGGACGAGTTCGAAGCGGGCGCCGAAGTCCTGCGCGCCGCCGACATGACCAACCGCGCCACCGAAGCGGCACGGCACAACGAGCGCGATCTCGAGACGATCTTCGAGGATCTCCGCGGTGCGCGGGGAACGCTCCTCGGGCGGCTCGAAGCGCTGCCGCCCGAGGCTTTTGCGCGCAGCGCGCGCCATCCACGCTTGAACCGCCCCATGCGGTTGGCCGACATGCTGTTGTTCCACAGCGAGCATGACGATTATCATCTGGCGCGCATCACTGAGCTCCTCCGCAAGCTCACCTGAAGGCCGCTCCGGGATCGTCCCGGGCGCGAAACGAGCGGCGCGGCGATTGCTCATCCGATTTGCGTCGCCGCCCCGTGCGGCTGGCCATTTCGCACACATGCCCAACGCGGAGCATTCTTCC
>JBFJHN010000424.1:0-3979 GCA_041613275.1 Candidatus Krumholzibacteriia bacterium
CAACGAGAAAGCCCCCCGCCTGCGCGGGGGGCTCGACAGTGGCAGCCCCACGGGGAATCGAACCCCGGTTTCCTGGCTGAGAACCAGGTGTCCTAGGCCACTAGACGATGGGGCCGCTCCAAGATGGTTCGGGACCAGGCCAGCAGGTCCGGCGGCCAGAGATAGCACGCCGGTCAGGCACGGTCAAGAGCGTCGCTCCGGGGCCCCTGACGGCGTCTGAGGGCGTCGAGGCGGCGCCCCGGTAGAGCGTCGAAATGGTTGGCCCGGGAGGATTCGAACCCCCATAAACAGATCCAGAGTCTGCTGTCCTGCCGTTGGACGACGGGCCAACGAGCTGCGGCCTCGAGGGCAGGAAAACCTACCAAAGGCCGGGGACGCCATCAAGGGGGCGCGGCCGAAAGCTAGCGTCCGTGCACACATCTTCCTGGAGGCCCCCATGTCGACCTTTCGTGGCATCGCGCTCGTCTGCGCGACTCTCGTGCTCTGCATCGCAGCGTCCGCGCAGGCCGGCACGCACCCGCATGACCGCAACGGCTTCATGATCGGCTTTTCCGTCGGCGGCGGCAGCGCCGGGATCGACGGCGGTGACGGCCGCGAAGGCGGCGCCACCGGCAACTTCCGCATCGGCTACGCCGTGCGTCCCGATCTCGTTCTGCATCTCGAGAGCGCAGCGTGGACGCGAACGTTCAGCGAGCAGCTCGGCGACGTCACGTGGACGTTTTCGTCGACGACGGCCGCCGTCAGCTACCACGTCCCCAACTCGGGCGCGTTCTTCCGCGGCGGCATTGGTTTTGGGGTTGCGAACGTCGAGGTCGAAACCGGCGGAGTCAAGGTGAGCGACGACGAGACGGGCCTGGGTCTCCTCTTCGCCACCGGCTACGAGTGGCGTTTGACGACGAAGTTCGCGCTGGGACCGCACGTCGACTTCACGTACCAGAACCTCGATGCGATCGGGTACTCCAACGTCATCGGCGGCGGACTCGGATTCAACTGGTACTGGTGAGACCGTTCGGATGGGACGTGCCGCTTACGCCTGCGACGCTCACGGTGTCGGCGTTGCATCACCGCCGGGTGCCCCGGGCCGAGACGTAAGCTTGCGGTTCTGCACCACGATGTCCGCGCCCGTGCGCAGGCGCGCGAGCGACTTGGTCCGTCCGAGCAGATACAGGACGTCGAAGATCCCCGGGCTCACCTTGGCGCCGGTCAGCGCCACACGCGCCGGGTGGATGAGCTGCGCCGCCTTTTCGCCGCGCGCCTCTGCGAGCGCGCGCAACGCGGTCTCGAGCGTCTCCGGCGTATAGGGCTTGACCTGCGCCAACGCGTCCGCGAGAGCGCGCAGACGCTCTGCCGCTTCTGCGCTCGACAGGTGCTTGTCGACCGCCTCCGGGTCGAACGCGATGTCGTCGGTGTAGAAGTAGCCGAGGATCGGTGCGATCTCGTGCGGTCCGCTCAGACGCTTGCCCACCGTGTCGAGAATCAGCTTCAGTCGTGGAAGCTCTTCGGCCAGCGAGGGCTCCTCGCGCATCCACTCTTCTTCGCTCAGCGGCTGGATGGAGCCCGCGATCTTCGCATCGCTGCTGCCAGTGACGACGCGCAGGTGCGGGCCCGGAGTCAGCTCGGCGCGAAACTTCGGCGGCCAAAGCCCCTGCGCACGCATCTGCGGCAGGAGCGCGCGCACCTTCTCCCCGAAGGAGAGCTGGGCGAAGTGCTCGCCGTTCATCCAGTACAGCTTCTGCACGTCGAACACGGCCGCGGTGCGTCCGACGTTCTTCAGATCGAAGCAAGACACCAGATCCGCCTTCGAGAACACCTCGCGCTTGCCGTCGTACGACCAGCCGAGCAGCGCCAGATAGTTGAGCATGGCTTGCGGCAGGATGCCCGCGTCCCGAAACGCCGTCACCGACGTGGCCCCGTGGCGCTTCGAAAGCCGTGACTTGTCAGGACCGACGATCATCGGCAGGTGCGCGAACTCGGGCGGCGCGAAGCCCAGAGCCTGGTACAGCACCAGCTGCTTGGGCGTGTTGGAGATGTGATCGTCGCCTCGAACGACGTGCGTGATGCGCATCTTGGCGTCGTCCACGACGGCCGCGAAGTTGTACGTGGGGTTGCCGTCGGACTTCACCAGAACGAAGTCGTCCAGCTGCTGCAGGTCCACCGACAGCTCGCCGCGCGTTGCGTCGCTCCAGGTGATCTTGCCGTCCTGCGGCATGCGCAGACGCACGACGTGCGCCTCTCCTGCCTCGAACCGCCGCGTGCTCTCGCGCGGCTCGAGCCTTCCGCAGCGTCCGTCGTAGCGCAGCGCACCGCCCGACTCGGCCGCGCGCTCGCGCATGGCTTCGACGTCTTCGCGGCTGCAGAAGCAGCGGTAGGCGTGCCCCTCGCGCAAGAGGCGTTCGGCCTCGGCGCGGTAGACCACGTGACGCCGCGTCTGCTGATACGGCCCGAAATCGCCGCCCACGTCGGGGCCCTCGTCCCAGTCGAGCCCCAGCCAACGCATGCCGTCGAGGATGCCGCGCAACGATTCGTCCGTGGAGCGCTCGGCGTCCGTGTCCTCGATGCGCAGGACGAAGACGCCGTTCAGCTTGCGCGCGACCAGCCAGTTGTACAGCGCCGTGCGCGCCCCGCCCACGTGCAGATGACCGGTGGGGCTTGGAGCGAAGCGCAGCCGCGGGGGCGTCGTACGCACGATCTGCGGGTTCTTGTGCATGCTGTTCCGTGGAAGCGGGGTGTCGTCGCGCCTGGATCGACCGTTCGCGGCTGACGATAGCACACCGCTCGTCGCTCCAGACGCGCTCGGGTGGATGGGGTTGACAGGTCGACGAGGGTCAAACGAAGGTTACGCTGCTTTCGGCGCGGGACGCGGTTCCAGACGCAAGAATCGTCGCGTTCACGGCGCGAAATTCCAGGGTTGCGGTGACATGCGCGATCCTGCGCGGGAAAGGAGACGCGGATGGAAACAACCCAAGTGCTCGAGTCTTTCTTCCGATGGTTCCACGTCGTGGCGGGCATCCTCTGGATCGGCCTGCTCTACTTCTTCAACTGGGTCAACAGCGCCTTTGCGCCGACGATGGACGGCGAGACGAAAAAGAAGGTCGTTCCGGAGCTGATGCCTCGCGCCCTGTTCTGGTTCCGCTGGGGCGCCTTCTACACCTGGGTCACCGGCGTCATCTTGATGCTGCTGGTGTTCTACCACGGCCGACTGGCCCTCGAAGGGGACACGGCGTGGGGCTTGCCGGTGTACCTGATGATCGCGGTCACGTTCCTCGGCGTGTTCCTCTACGACGCGCTGATGAAATCGGTCGGCAAGTCGAACATGATGGCTGCAATCGTCATCGGCTTCATCCTCACGGGTGCCTTCGTGTGGGCCATGGGCAGCTGGGCCGGCTTCAGCTACCGCGGCTACAACATCCATGTCGGCGCCATGTTCGGCACGGCCATGGCGTTCAACGTGTGGTATCGCATCTGGCCGGCACAGAAGAAGATCATCACCGCCATCAAGAACGGTCAGGCGCCCGACGGCAGCCTCGTCGCCCTGGCCGGGATGCGCTCCAAGCACAACACCTACATGTCGATCCCGCTCGTGTGGACGATGGTCAACTCGCATACGACGTGGGCCTCCACGCAGTGGTGGTACCTGCTGGTCGTCATCGCGTTCGGTCGGTGGATCGGCTCCATGCTGTTCCGCAAGGCTCCCAAGGTCTCAGGATTCTGAGGCAGGAGCCGCGTCACAACGTCTTCTGAGTTCTCGCGGATGCTCACAAGGATCGGACAGAGCACGAAGAAGCGGTCCCCGGCGAGGGACCGCTTCTTTGTACAGAGAAGTGTCGCCTACTTCTTGCAACGAGCAACGCCATGCATCGCTCGGAAAAATGCGCCTCGCGCCGAATGGTGCGGTGCAGCCTGGGTCATCACCCCGCCAGCCCCCTCGATCCTTGGGAATAAACCCAAAGGCGAAGCGATGATACCAACCCCGCGGCGG
>JBFJHN010000425.1:0-3977 GCA_041613275.1 Candidatus Krumholzibacteriia bacterium
CGACTCCTTCATGACCTCGCGTAGAGACGCCCCGGGTGGCGACGAGAGAAGCTCGCGCAGGTTCATCACGCCCAGGAGAACGTGCTGGCGATCGACGACATAGAGGTTGAACAAGACGTTCTCGGCCGACTCGCGCACCTGCTCGATGGCTTCCGCCACCGTGAGATCCTCCGGCAGGGCCAGCACGTGCGGATCCATGCGCGTCGCAGCCGAATCGAGCGCGTACTCCAGCAGGGTGCGCAGCGTGCGCCCGATGCGACCGCTCAGCGACTCGAGCACCTGCGTGCGGAAGTCCGGATCGCAACGGCGCAGCAAGCTGGCCGCGGCGTCCGGGGGCATGGCGTCCAGGAGCGCGCCAATGCGGTCGGGCGGCACGTGCTGGAGCGCACGCGCTGCGCGGTGGGGCGACATGCTTTGCAGCACACGAGCGGCGACAGCCGGATGGACCGCGTGCAAGGTGCGCGCGACCTCGGGAGCGTCGAACGTTTCCAAGGTTGCCGCCGCATCCACCGGATGGTGGTCGACCAAGCGTTGGGCCAGCCTGCTTGCCAGCTTCATGAGCGTTTCCCGGCTCGAGTGGCAGGATTCTTCCGGGCGCGACCGCGATGTGTCAAGCACGCTGCGCGCGCTCGTGGTGTTCGGCGGGCGCGGATCGTAAGATCCAACACGGACCACCTTTCCAGGGACGCATGCAAGTGGAGGAGACGCGCATGAATACGTTGTTCGATTTCGAGGCGTGGCAGCAGGTGCTTCAGAACTCGCTCACGGCTCTGGGGACCAGCGTGGGCGCCTTCGTGCCCAAGCTGCTGGGAACCCTCATCGTCCTGCTCCTGGGTTGGCTGGTGGCCTCGCTGGTGGCGCTGGTGGCGCGCCGCGCGCTGCGACGGCTCGGACTCGACCGACTCGCGGAACGCGTGCGCATCACGCGCGCGTTGAGTCGGGTCGGAGTCGCGGCCGCACCGTCGGCCATCCTTTCGCGTCTGCTGTTCTGGCTCCTGGTTCTGACGTTCATCATCACCGCGGCAGACACCCTGGGGCTTTCGGCGGTCACGACCACGATCGACCGCTTCGTAGCCTACGTGCCGAACATCATCGCGGCGGGTCTGATCGTGGTGTTCGGCCTGCTGCTCGCGAGGTTCGCGCGTAACCTCGTGGTCTCCGGCGCGCTGGCCGCCAATGTCCGCCAGGCCCAACGGCTGGGCGGCGTGGCGCACGGCATCGTGACCGTGCTCATCGCGGTGCTCGCGGTCGAAGAGCTCGGCGTGGATACGCGCATCCTGGTGACCGTGATCACCGGACTCGTGACCGCGGCCGCGCTGACGATGGGTTTTGCGTTCGCCATCGGCGCGCGACCCGTGGTCACGCACATCCTCGCCGGCCACTTCCTGCGGCAGCAGCTCGTGCCGGGAGGGAGCGTCGAAGTCGAAGGGCGCCGCGGGCAGATCGACCGTGTGGGTGCGCTCGAGACGCTCCTGCGCAGCGACGAACAGGTGTGGTCGATTCCCAACGGCGTCCTGCTCGATGCCGTGAAGGGTCGTTGAATCAGGCGTTGCCCGCCGCCTTGCGCCACGCGTCCGGCCGTCGGATGCCCGCGGGAAGGTCGGTGGTGTCGTCGCCCAGCGCTTCGTCCACTTGCGCTTGTGTGAGGCCCTGAACCGTTTCGAGGTTGGTCTTCGTCAGCTTGGTTGCGCGCAGCATCGCACCCGTCAGATCCGCGCCGCTCAGGTCGGCTTTCTCGAGATCGGCACCGCTGAGATCCGCAGCACGAAGCGTGGCGCCGTTCAAGACCGCCTTGGCCAGCTCGGCCGAGGTGAGGTTGGTTTCATCCAGATTCGCCTTGCTCAGGTTGGTCTTGCTGAGGTCGGCCTTGCTCAGGTTCGAGGCATGCAAGTCCGCCTCCCGCATGTTCGAGCGTCGAAAATCCGTCCCGCTCAGGTTTGCGCCGAACAGCTTGCCGTTGCGATACAGGCCGGCACTCAAGTTCGCGCCGCTTAGGTCCGGCGCCACGTCCGGGTTCTCGTCACGCCAGCGGTTCCAGATTGCGATGGCATAGCCCGCACGTCGGACGTGTTCGGGATTGGCCATGAGGTCCTCCTTCATGTGATGCGCGCACGACCTCGCCAGGGCCTCAAAGATCCAGCCCCTGCGTGCGCTGGGTGACGGCCGCACCCCAGTCCACACCGCTCAGCAACGAATCCGTCACGTCGGCATCCGTGAGATCCGCACCGCGGAAGCTCGCGGCCAGCAGCTTCGAGCTGCGGATGTTGCAGCCGACGAGCTTGGCGTTGGTGAAATCGCAGCCGCCGAGGTTCGATTCGCTGAGGTTGGCGCCGGTGAGATCGGCGCCGACGAACTTGGCCTTCGATGCGTTCGTCTTACTGAGATCGGCACCCTGCAGGTTGGCACCGCTGAAGTCGGCCTCCACCGCGTTGGCCTTGTGGATGTTGGCACCGCGCAGGTCGGCGTTCTTCAGGTTCGCGCCGCGCACGCTTTCGGCGCGCAGATCGGCCTGAGCCAGATCGACCTGCAGTTCGGGCTCCTGCTCGCGCCACGCGTTCCAGATGCGGGCCCCATCCAGGAGGACGTCCCGCTGTCGTCGATTCGCCACGCGCTCTTCTCCTGGGTGACGTCGCCGTCAGTCGTGCATGTGTGTTGTCGCGTTTTCTCGATTCTCGCCGATTCATCGCGCGTAAGCAAGGTCCGTGCGTTTCGTGCCGCGCGTCACGCGCAAGTCCTCTCCTCGAGGGCACTTCCGCGGCGCGACTTCGATTCCGTCGCGTGCATGCGCGGTCGTCGCGTAGTATCGTGATGTCATCGTGAATAAAGGAAGCATCGTATGCTGCCCCCCGACTCGAGAACGTAGTGCGTTGCAGAGGACCGCGAGCGCAGGTGTCGTCGGACCCGCTCGCTGCGGACGGGAGCCGCCATGAGGATCGCCGTTGTCTACAACCGTGACAGCAAGAACGTCATCAATTTGTTCGGAATGCCGAACCGCGAAAAGATCGGCATGAAGACCATCGAACGTCTGGTCAAGGGACTGAAGGACGGCGGTCATCAGGTCATCGCGCTCGAGGGCGACAAGGATCTCCTCGACAAGCTCGAGGAGTTCATGCCCCGCGTCGTGCACGGAGAGCGCCCGGGCATGGTGTTCAACGTCTCGTACGGCATCCAAGGTCAGGCGCGCTACACGCACGTGCCGAGCATTCTGGAGATGGCGGGCATCCCGTACGTGGCCTCCGGCCCGCTCGGGCATTCCCTGTCGCTCGACAAGGTCGTCACCAAGATGATCCTCAAGCAGAACGGCCTGCCGACGCCCGACTTCGCCGTGCTCGAAACTCCCGACTCCCCCGTCTCGGCGCTCACCTATCCGGCGATCGTGAAGCCGAAGAACGAAGCGGTCTCGTTCGACCTGAAGGTCGTCCAGAACGAGGAGGAGCTCCGCGAGGCCGCGCAGGTCATCTTCAACGAGTTCCGTCAGGCGGTGCTGGCCGAGCAGTTCATCGAGGGCCGCGAGGTCAACGTCGGGCTGCTGGGCAACAACCCGCCCGAACCGTTTCCACCCGTCGAGCTGAGCTTCGGCAAAGAAGGTCCGCAGATCTACACCTACGAGGACAAGACGGGAAAGAGCGGACGCGTCATCGAACCGATCTGTCCGGCGCGATTGTCGCCCGAGCTGACGAAGCGCGCCCAGGAGCTCGCCGTGGCGGCGTTCCGGGCACTCGGGCTGTACGATTGCGCGCGCGTCGACATGCGCATCGACGCCAACGACAATCTCTACATCCTCGAAACCAACAGCCTTCCCAGCCTCGGCGAGCACGGCTCGTATCTCGTTGGCGCCGCATACGTGGGCCTGGACTTCAGCGGATTCGTCAACCGCCTGGTCGAGGTCGCCAGCGCGCGCTACTTCGGCGCCCCGACGCCGCCGCCGCTGGACCGCAAGCGCCTCGATCCCAAGAGTCACGTCCATGGCTTCGTGA
>JBFJHN010000426.1:0-3976 GCA_041613275.1 Candidatus Krumholzibacteriia bacterium
GCCGCGCGAGCCGCGCGCACGATCTCGTCCCGTAGATCCTTCGGTGGCTCGACCTCGCGTACGCGCTCGAACATCGCCGCGAGGTTTTCCAGGTCTTCCTGGTAGGCCTTGCTCTTCGGGTTCTGGGACAGGTGTTCCTGGAGCTCGCCGCTTTCGCGTCCCGTCGTCTCTCCGTCGATCTCGCGATTGACGAGATCCTCGAACTTCCCCTCGATCATGTCGTCGCTCTTCCCCCGATGAGAATCGTGCAGAGCTGCCGTCGTGCCGCGAAAAGACGTGATTTCACGGTCTTCTCGGGAATGGCCAGCGCCGTTGCGATGTCGCGATACGACAGGTCGCCGAAGTGGCGCAGGACCACGACCTGGCGGTGCTCGAGGGTCAGCTTCATGAGCGCCGCCTGCACGGTTTGGTTGAGGCGATTTCTCTCATAGTCCTGTTCCGGCGTATCCGCACGCGCGGCCAGCTCGACGTCCAGGGGCTCGCTCGGACGGCGGCGCCCCGTCGTATTGAGGGACTCGTTGACAGCGATGCGGTAGATCCAGCTGAAGAACTTGTACTTCGGGTCGTACGTGTGAAGCTTCTCGTACGCCTTCATGAAGGTCGTCTGGGTGATGTCGCGCGCTTCTTCCGGGTCCCCCACGATCCGGAGCGCCACGTTGAACAGCACCTTGTAGTACCGATCGACGAGGACATCGAACGCCTGCGGACGACCGTGTACGCAGTCCCTCACCAGAGAGCTGTCATCGTGTCCTGTCATAACTACAGGCGACACCCCAGAAAGTTGGTGCCGGGCGGAAGCCAAGGGTGGGACGGGACATGAGCGTGCCGCGGCCCGACGAGTGGCCCCCGCTGCGGCTTCCTGCGACGAACTTGATCCCCCAGGGCGCCCTGGGCGGAATCGACTTCTAAGCTGTTCAGCGTATCGGCCCCATGCTAGCGCATCTGGAGGGCGCCCGCAGCCCCAACCAGCCTCGGCAACACCTGCAGCCGACTGCAGCCGACGGCCGTCTGGAGCGCCGGCAGCCGGAGTGGGCGCACGTCGCGAGGGAGCACATTCCGTGGCGTCGTGGATGCGGCGGACCTCTGGCGCACGAAGCGCGATTTTGGGAAGCTTGAGGACACCCATTCCCGAGGATGCTCGTGGCTCACCCCACCCCATCGACCCGTGCCCTCAGCTGGACCGATTCCGAAGGTGTGGTGCGTCGGGTCGAGCTCCAGGGTGAGGCGCTGATCATCGGCAGGCGCAGCGACTCGGACGTCGTCGTTTTCGACATGGAGACTTCGCGGCGCCACGCACGCGTGTTCCAGGCCGACGGCCGTCTGTTCATCGAAGACCTTGGAAGTCGCCACGGCACGTTCGTGAACGGACGTCAGGTGGATCGGCACGAGCTGCAGGCAGGCGACGAGGTCCGCCTGGGCCGCAACCGTTTCGAGCTCGAAGCGGGCAGGGATGCAACGCAGGTCGAACCTGCGCGATCTTCGAGGGCGCTCGACGAGACGACGAATCTGAACGAGGTCTTTCGTGAGCTCACCGATTCGGCGGCGGCTACGCCCCTCGAAGAATCCGGCCTCGACAAGCTGTCGTTGCTTCTCGATTTCCAGTACCACTGGAAACAGAGCTTCCCCGCCGAGGCGTTGTTCCAGCGCGTTCTCGAGATTTCGCTGCGCATCAGCGGTGCCCAGCGCGGCTACGTGCTTCGTCGCGTTGGGGAGCGTTTCGAGTTTCAGCTCGGATTGGACGACAACCTGGAACGCGTCGACGAGGACCACTTCCAAACCAGTCGAACCGTCGTGGGTCGTGTGGTGCAGAGCGCGGAGCCCACGTTCATGACGGAAGGTCTCTCGGACGACCTCGCACAACAAGACAGCATCGTGCAGCAGAACCTGCGCGCGGTCGCATGCCTTCCCCTGATCGGCATGGGAGCCCACGGCAAGCACAGCGAGGTCCTGGGCATTCTGTATCTCGACAGCAAGCGGTTGATGCACGGATTGAGCGGCTTGGACGAGCGCATCTTGAACAAGCTCGCGACCGAGGCCGGCAACGTTCTCGAGAAGATGGAGATGATTCGCGGCATCGAGGAGCGCCAACAGCTGACGAAGGAGCTGGCGCTGGCCCGCGAGACGCAGCGCAGCCTGTTGCCGCACGAAACGCCCGAGATTTCGGGTTACGAAATCCGCGCTTTCAGTCACCCGACGCGCTTCGTGGGCGGCGATTTCTATGATTTTTTCACCGTCGGCGATGCCACCCATGTCGTGCTCGCCGATGTCTCTGGCAAGGGCGTGGCTGCGTCGTTGCTCAGCTCGTCCATCCAAGGCGCGCTGCACACACAGTTCCTGGCAGAACACGATCCGCAGCAAGCGCTCGCGGCAGTGAACCAGTATCTGTGTACGCGCACCGAGGACGATCAGTTTGCCACGGCGGTGCTCGTCAGCCTCGATGCAGAGGGGAGCGTGGTGTACCTGAGCGCGGGTCATATCCCGACGTACGTGTATCGGGCGCGCTCCAAGACCGTCGACGAGCTCTCGAGCGGCGATCTGGCGCTGGGGATGTTCGAGGACGCGACGTGCACGCCTCGAGCGCTTCGATTGGATGCCGGAGACGTGCTGCTTCTCTTGTCCGATGGCCTCACTGAAGCCGTGGGGGCGTCGGGCGAGATGTTCGGCGAACGACGTCTGGTGGATCTGCTGCGACGTCGCGCTCCGGCGGGAGCCGCGGGAGTGGAAACGGCGATCATGGATGCACTTCACGCTTTCGTCGGCGGCCGCGACCAGGCGGACGACATCACCGTCGTCGCCATCGGGCGGCTTCGACCCCGGCCCGAGTCACACCCCAGCACGATTCCGGGCTGATCCTCACGTTTCTTCTGCGTTCCTCCAGCCTTGCGATGCGGCCTGTGGGCTCCATCGTGGGCAACGAGCGACAACAGCGTCGGCAGCTGCTGTGGAAGGCACGTCGCTTCCCTTGTCGACGCGCGCCACACGACGCGCAGCACAGGTGAACCACGGCTTGGCGTGGATCCTGAATGCCAGGCTCTGTTCGAAGCCCCGGTCATCGGCCGACGGCCGATGTCCACGTTGCTCCCGACGAGGGAATCGATCATGTGGAAAGGTTTGCTCGCCTTGGTCCTGGTGACCTGTGTCATCGTGTTGGGCTGTGCGCGTGATGACGGAAGCGACCCCACGCCCGTCGGACCCAAGCACGTGACGCAGGGGTACGGCACGATGCCACATCCGGACGCAGAGAAGCTCACGCTCGAGGAAGAGTTCGAGCTCTTCCGGCGGGCCATCGAGTCCGTCCTGCAACGCCCCGCGGACTACGGCTTGACGCATGTCGACGTCCGCGAGCTCCTGGCAACGTTCCCCCAACGGGGCTCGAAGCCCGATGCCGAAGCTGAGGCATTGACCGATGCTGAAATCTACTGGCTGAACCGCGAAGCCTACGTCACGGCGGTCGTCGGCGATCCTCACCTGGTTCCGCCGCGCACGTTCGTCGTCGCACAGCAGGATCCGTCCTGTGGGCGCGCGCTGTGCCGCCCCGTGAGTGCCAACGTGCGCAAGTGTCGCAACAACTGTGTCTCGTGGTGGCAGATCTCGCTGTCGCTCCATCCAAGTCACGACATCTGCATCCGCACCGACGGGTATCCCATGGAGTGCCCCAGCTAGTGCGCTCGATGCCGCGCGCCTTCCCTTGGAAGGTGAGCCGTTTGCTATACTCGAAGATCTTCGACGCGCCGTTCCGGCGGCCGCTTTCGACGCCGACCCCCAAGGCCTCAGGTGCCCGCGGGCTCCCGGGTCTCGTCTGCAACACAGGGGGAATCATCGTGCGACTACATCCTTCACACCAATCCAAGACGTTTTCCGACGTGCGGCACGGGCGCTGTCACACGTGGCGGCGCAGAGCGAAGAGCGCGAACACCGGCCACGCCATCTTGCTCGCGATTCTCTCGAACTGGGTCGGTGTCGTACCGGCGTTCGC
>JBFJHN010000427.1:0-3942 GCA_041613275.1 Candidatus Krumholzibacteriia bacterium
CACGAGCTCCAGATTGGACGAGCGCGAGCGCGTGCACTTGGCGATCTCCAGAGCCACGGCGGTTTCGCGTCCGCGGAGCGTCGCCTGCACCTTGAAGAGATCCTCGTGGAAGCGGTTCTCGACGCGGTACGCCGTGCAGTACACCGACGCGAACTCGGCGCCCAGCATCCACCGCACGAGGTCGTACAGATGCACGCCGGTGTTGAGGACGGAGCCCAGTGGCGTCGGCGCGGCATGGTTCTGCCACTCGAGCTGCGTGTGCGGCAGGCGCTGGGATGCCGTGAGCGAACGCACCGCGCCGATGCGCCCCAGCTCGCGCCGCGCGCGCTGCAGCGCCGGGTTGTAGCGCAGCGTTTGCGCCAGGAACAACGGTGTCCCCGTGGACTCGACCACGCGCGCGAGCGCGTGTGCCTCGTCGAGCGTGTGGGTGAGCGGCTTCTCCAGCAGAACGGGCTTGCCGTGCTCGAGGGCGCGACGCGCCAGGTCGAGGTGTGTCGGCGGGGGCGTGACGATGACCACGACGTCCACGTCGTCGGATTCGATGACGCGCGATGCATCGGTGAACCATGCGGCTCCGTGCGCACGACCGATGCGCTCCGCGGCAGCGGGGTCGCGCCGGCACACGGCGACCAGCCGCATGCCTTCGACGTCCTCGCTCACGTGGCGCGCGTAGCGCTGCCCGTGGACGCCCGCTCCGATCAAACCCACGCGCATCATGCCGGCATTCTATCGCGCTGCGTTCCATACAGGCACGAAAGTCGCGTGGGGCGCTGGTTTCCCCAGGGTTGCGCCGCGCGGTTGCGTGAACCAATGTTTCAAGATCCGAGGGACCGCGCGCCGCGCGGCACTGTCTGGAAGGATCAATCCGGATGCGAAAGATCTCGCTGCTTCGCACCGCGCTGACGCTCGCTCTCGTGATCGCCGCGTCGGCGTCCGTGCAAGCCAAGCCGCCCATCGACGACAACTGGATGGAGAGCGGCGTCGCTTCGTGGTACGGGCCGGGCTTCGCGGGGAATCCCACGGCGTCCGGAGAAATCTACGACCCCAACCATCTCACCGCCGCACACAAGACGTTGCCGCTGGGAACGCTGGTGCGCGTGTACAACGTCGACAACGACCGCGAAATGATCGTGCGAATCAACGATCGCGGTCCGTTCATCGACGGCCGGATCATCGATCTCAGCCGCGCCGCGGCCGAGGTCCTCGGCTTCAAGGACGTCGGCCTTGCTCAGGTGGAGGTCACCGTGGTCCGCGCGCCGCGCACCCGCAAGGCGAGCCAGGCGCTCATGGAAGCGGTGGGCCAAGCTGCCACCGCGGGCCTGCACGCCATCCTGCCTGCGGCGACGTCGCCGGAGCGCGCGCCTTCCGAAGTCGAGCACACCGCGCCGGCCGCCGTGAGCACGCCAGAGACCACCCCGCCCTTCGAGCCCGATTGGGACCCGCCTTCGTGGAATACCCAGCACGATGAAGAGGGTTACTTCATCCAGGTGGGTGCGTTTCGTCACAGCATGAACGCCGAAGATCTGATCCGACGTATCGAAGGTCTCGGCCTGGCGCATCGGCTGCGTGAGACCGGGAACATGGTGCGCGTTCTCGTCGGCCCCTTCGGAGCGCGCAGCGACGCCGTCAACGCCCAGCGCAATCTCGAGCTTCACGGCATCGACGGCTTCTTGCGCACGTCGGAACGTTGACCCTCCCACCTCGCTGACGCTCGAGAACATCGAAAGGAAGGCTTTGAAGTCCGACGGACCTTGGATCGAGATTCTCCGCGACGGTCGCGAATCGGAAGATCTGCTGCGCGCGTACGACGACTGTCGGATGAAGCCGCAAGACGCCGACAACATCCTTGCGATCCACAGCCTGAATCCGCCGTCTTTGCTCGGCCACTACGCGCTGTACCGCACACTCATGTACGACAAGTCGCCGCTGTCGCGTGCCGAGCGCGAGACCATCGCCGTCGCAGTTTCCGTGCGCAACGAGTGTCACTACTGAGTGCGCCATCACGCGGCGGGTCTGCGTCGCTTGACCAAAGATCCGGTGTTCGTGCAGGGGCTCATCGACGACCCCGTGAACGCCGACATGCCGGCCCGCTCGCGCGCCATGGTGGACTACGCGCTGAAGCTCACCGACGCGCCCGCCGAGATGGAGCGCGCCGACGTCGATCGGCTGCGGGAGGCGGGGCTGGACGACCGCGCCATCCTGGATCTCAACATGATCGCCGCCTACTTCGCGTTCGTGAACCGCGTCGCCGACGGTCTCGGCGTGCCTCTCGAGGACTACTGGAAGAACGAGCCGCAGCCCTAGGGTCGTGAATCGCCCCGGCGGCGTGATACAATTCAGACAGTCCCCAACCGCACGACGCCTTCGCGGAGGCTCACCAGACCGATGAACCAAGACCGACCCTTGCCCTTGGCGCGTTCACGCCCGGATCGGCCGGGCCTGGAATGGCCTCTGGCCGCGCCACGCCGTCTCGCCGCCACGCTGGCCGCCGGAGCGCTGCTCCTGGCGCTCGGCTGCGGCAAGGACAGCACCGGGCCCGATCCGGGCGATCCCGCCTGCGGCGACGATCCCGGCGTCATCTGCACCTGGGCTGGGACGGGTGCTCCCGGCTTCGATGGCGACGGCAACCCCTTGGCCGAATCGCGCTTCTACTGGCCCGTCGACATCACCGTCGCGCCCAGCGGCGAGACCTACGTTCTGGACTGGAACAACCACCGCGTCCGCCAGGTGACGCCCAGCGGGACGTTCCGCACGATCATCGGCACCGACTTCGTCGGCGACGGACCCGACGACCAGTCCGACCTGCAGCCGCCCGGCGCGCCGGGAACCACGGTCAATCTCAACCACCCGACGCACGTTCTCCCCATGCCGGACGGTACGCTGCTGCTGACGGCGTGGCACAACCACAAGCTGCGCAGCTACGACCCGGCGACCGGGCTGGTGCTGGTCATGTGCGGATCGGTTCCGGGGTTCGCGGGCGACGGCGGCCCCGCGCGCGACGCGCTGCTCAGTCAGCCCACGCAATCGGTCCTTGGTCCGTTGGACGGCGCGCTCTACATCCTCGACCAGCGCAACCAGCGCGTACGCCGCATCGATGCGGGAATGACGACCATCGCAAGCGTCGTGGGCACCGGGGACGCTGGATTCGCCGGCGACGGCGGCCCGCCGAGCCTGGCACAGCTGCAGTTTCCCGCAGGAAGCAATCCGCCTCCGTCGGGATCGCTGGCCTTCGACGCCCAGGGGCGCCTGTACATCTCCGACACGCTGAACCAACGCATTCGTCGCGTCGACTTCGCGGCCAATCGCATCGAAACCATCGCCGGGAACGGCATGGCAGGGTATGCGGGCGACGGCGGCCCGGCCACCGACGCCCAGCTCAACAACCCGCGCGACCTGGCGTTCGGGCCCGAGGGTCACCTCTACGTGGCCGACGAGCTCAACCATGCGGTGCGCGCCATCGATCTCGATTCAGGAACGATTCGTACCGTCGCCGGCAATGGCAGCGCCGGCTTCTCGGGCGACGGCGGTGCAGCCGTGGACGCCCAGCTCTACCGTCCCGCCGGGCTCGACTTCGATGCCCGGGGCCGCTTGTACATCGCGGATACGTACAACCATCGCGTTCGTCGCGTGAATATGTAGCGCCGCGCAGATCAGGAGCATCTCATGGATTCCCGAACTCGTCGGAAGCTCGCGCCCGCAGTGTTCCTCGTTGCCAGCGTGGCGCTCGTATCGTGCCAGTCGTCCACCGATCCCGCCGACCCGGGCGGCGGCAACGAAGACCCGTACGGCGTCATCGAGACTCTGGTGGGGACCGGACAGGCGGGGCTCGGAACCGACGGCGTCGTGCCAACCGAGGCCGAGCTGTTTCTGCCGCAAGACCTCGAGTTCGGGCCCGACGGGCGCGCCTACATCCTGGACTGGAACAACCACCGCGTGCGCGTC
>JBFJHN010000428.1:0-3939 GCA_041613275.1 Candidatus Krumholzibacteriia bacterium
ACGGACGATTCTGGACGATCGCGTTCCGTTCGCGATCGCAGCGACTTCAATTATACCGGATCCACGAATCGTCGAGGAGCTCGCGCAACGATTTTTCGAAGAAAAAGTTTTTGCATGGCGACAGCGACGCACCGCGCAAGACCCCAACGAGGTATTGCAAATGCACGCGAGGAAACGATGCGTTGCACGCGGGTCGAAGCATGGCGTGTTGCTGTGTTTGTTCCCTTGTGTGGTATCGAAGCGTGCGCATCGGCGGCATCCGGGAAGCCGCGGGCTGCGGCGACCGGTCGCGACGCGGTACCGGGAGGGACGCGCGCTTGCGAAACGTGGAGGAACGACGCGGACAGCCTGGGGGACGTGCCCCGAAGCCGCATCGGGGGCGAACGTCGGAGGAATTGCGGATGCGAGAGCGCGGCGAAGGCCCGGCGACGGCGCGGCAGGGGGAGCGCCGGGGCGGCGGCGACGACCTAGTCGTGCCGCTCGAAGCCGAGCTCGTCCAACAGCGTGCGCGCGAGGCGCTCGATGGCGGGCGACTCGCCGTCGTTGGCGAACAGCGGTCCGTTGGCCGCCTTGCGCGCGAACAGGATGATGGACTTGAGGTAGCTCCACTCCTTCAGGTCGAACTCGACGGTGACGCGATCCTGCTGGCGAGAAATCGTTCCTTTCAAGACAACCTCCTCGAGACAACCTGCGCATCGAGCTCGCGTCGTGCAGCGCGGCCCGTACGAGATCCACGGCGGGTCGCGCTCGGCGCGTCCGGCTCCGGAGCGGCCGGCGGGCGCGCGGTTTTCCATGCGCGCGCGGCCCGCGTGCGACCCCGGTTTCCACGAATCCGAGGCCGGAAACTTGCACGAGCCGACCGGGTGGGACGCAGACGGCATTCTCACGAGGTGGGGAGCGCGCGTCAAGATGCGGGATCTGCGGCGATGAACGCCTAGGCCTGGCGCCGGCGAAGCCGCGGGTTTACCCTCGGGCAGCTTCGGGTTCATTGGTCGCGTTCGGGTGGAGGGGTACATGCCAGACGTTTCTTCTCTCGCCGTCCTGGTGGACTTCGAGAACCTCGCTCTCGGTTTCCAGGATCGCAATGACCGCTTCGACATCAAGCGCGTTCTGCAGCGGCTCGTCGAAAAGGGCAAGATCATCAGCAAGAAGGCCTACGCCGACTGGAGCCGGTTTGCCGATTACAAGCGCGCGCTCCACGAAGCGGGTCTGGAGCTCATCGAGATCCCGCGGCGCGCGATGACTGGTAAGAACTCGGCCGACATCCATCTCGTGGTCGACGCCATGGATCTCAGCTACTCCAAGGAGCACATCGATACGTTCGTCATCGTATCGGGCGACAGCGACTTCTCGCCGCTGGTGGCCAAGCTCAAGGAGAACGGCAAGCGGGTTCTGGGGTTGGCCATGCGCAACTCGACGTCCGATTTGCTGGTGAGCGCCTGCGACGAGTTCATCTACTACGAGGATCTCGTGGCGCAGAGCGGGCCGCAGGGCGTCGAGCTGGAGAACATCACGCCGCCGGACAAGCGCAAGGTGTTTCGCCTGCTGCTGGAAACGCTCACGGCGCTGCAGCGTGATGTCTCGGGGCCGATTCTCGCCTCGATGATCAAGGACACGATCCGTCGCAAGCAGCCGTCGTTCAACGAGTCCGGCTACGGCTACGGCAGCTTCAGCGAGCTGCTCGAGGACGCGCAGACGGCCGGGCTGTTGCGCCTGTCGACGGATGCGCGCAGCGGCACCTACACGGTCACGGAGTTTCAGAGCACGCGCTCCACGCGTCGCAGGCGGCGGACGCCACGGAGCGAGGCGAGCGCGAGCAGCGGCTCCGGCACGGGCGGCTCGAGCGCAAGTGGCTCGAGCTCGAGCTCGAGCTCCACGAGCACGCGCAAGACGACGCGGACACGCTCCGGGACGCGACGCTCGACGCGCAAGAGCACGTCGGGGTCGAGCGAGGGCACGACGACGCGCAAGCGGCGCAAGTCGACGAACGGCCGGCGCCGCCGGGCGCGCGCGCAGGTGCCGCACCCGCAGGTGTAGAGGTTCGCCGTTCGCGGTGTGGTGAGGCGAACGTGAGGGTTGCAGCGGTGGGATGCGGTCCCGCCGGACGCTCGGCTCGCGCCTCCATGCGCTCGCCGTCGCTCCCACGCGGCCTGTTCGGACTCCTGTCCTCACGACGGCCGCGTGAGGCCGGCGGGCCCGATCCCACCGATGCCACGTCGACGCCGCAACTCCACGACGAGCCATCCACCGCGAGAGCGAACCGCGTTCGGCCGCCCGCCGCCAAAGTCGAGAGTGGGATGCGTGAGCACTCCCGCGGCGGGAGTTGGGATGCGTGGGCACTCCCGCTGCGGGAGTGGAGTCAACACTCCCGCAGCGGCAGCGATGAGGATCAGAACGTCGGACGGAAGCCCGCGTAGGCGGCGATGCCGGGGACGCCGAAGCCCCGCGCCTCCTCGTAGTCGTGATCGAGGACGTTCTCGATGCGACCGAAGATCTGCAGGCGCGGGTTGACGTCGTAGCTGGCGCCGAGATTGACCAGGAAGTAGTCGTCGAGCCTGACGCGCGCGGCCGGGAAGGTCGAGAAGTCGTTGTCGTCACGCGTGCCCACGTACAGCAGCGCCAGGCTCACGCTGCCGCGCTCCACGAAGCGATAGCTGCCCTGCACACCGCCCTTGTGTGTGGCGCGCCGCAGCAGGCGTTCCTTGCTCTGTGCGTCCTCGCTGTCGGTGAAGGTGTAGCTGAGCTGCAGCGCGACATCGGCGCGCGGGCGCACGCGCGCCGCGAACTCGATTCCCTGGGTCTTCGCTTTGGCGATGTTGTTGTACTGGTTCGTGCCGCCGTCGAAATCGATGAGGTTGTCGAAGTCGTTCTGGAAAAACGTCACGCCGAGCATGGCGCGGTTCCGCCACAGCGGCTGATCCACGCCCACGTCCCAGCCCACGCTTTCCTCCGGGTCGAGCCCCGAGTCTCCGAACGACGAGTACAGCTGGAACAGAGACGGCGCCTTGAAGCCGCTGCCGACGGTGGCGCGCAGCTTCGTGCCCGCCCGTGCGAAGCGATGGGCGCCGGCGAAGCGGTAGGTGACGTGCGAGCCGAACTCTTCGTGCGCGTCGGCGCGCAATCCCGCCGTGCCCACGAAGCCCTCGCCGAGGGTGACTCGATCTTGAGCGTAAAAGCCCCAGGTGCGCACGCTTTGCTGCTCGAAGACGCTCGAGAACGGGCCGAAGGCGCTCTCCGAGTGGAACGTCGACTCGCCCCGGTCCTCTTCGGCGTCGAGCCCGAACGTCACCGTGTTGTTGCGGTGCGCGTAGACGTTGTGCTGCCAGTCGAGATCGATGATGCGGGAGTCGAACGAGCTCGCGATGAGGTCCTGGGGATGCTCCGCGTCGAAGCCGTTGTCGTTCTTGCGGCTCACCTCGGAGATGGCGACGCCGAGCTTCTGCTCCCAGCGGCCGCCGCCCAGCGTGAGACGCGGCGTCACCTGGACCAGCCACTGCTCGTGCTCCGTGATGTTGTTGGGGTCGTCCTGCTGTGCGCCGCCACCGTTGTCGATGTCCGAGCGCGTGGTCGTGTAGCGGCCGTGTGCTTCGACGTCGAACGCTGCGTGCGGGGCGTAGCCGACGCGTGACGACACCGTGGTGTTGCGGTAGCCGTCCTTCTCCAGGTTGCCCAGGTCGACGTCCGCGGCCGAGATGCCGTCCGTTCCGTAGTGCGAGGCGCCGAGCGTGTAGTGCACGTTGCCGGAGCTGCCGGTCACGCTGCCCCCGACGCGGTAGCTGCCGAACGAACCGCCCTCCGTGCGAACGCGCACGCGCGGCGTGCCGGAACCGCGCTTGGTGATGATGTTGATCACGCCGCCCAGAGCATCCGAGCCGTAGAGCACGCTTTGGGGTCCCCGCACGATCTCGATGCGTTCGATGTTGTCGTCCGTGAGGTGTG
>JBFJHN010000429.1:0-3911 GCA_041613275.1 Candidatus Krumholzibacteriia bacterium
CCGTGGAGCGTCGGCGCGAGGCCCTCCGGCAGGCGCTGGCGCAGCGCCAGCAGGAACGCGCCGCCGCCGACTCCGCACACGCCCGCGTGCTCACCGCGCTCGATCGCGTCGATCGCCTGCGCCTGCAGTTCCTGTCGCGCTCGCTCGCAGAGCGTGCGCGTGTCAACCAAGCCGAGCAGGGTCGGCGCGCCTTGGCGCGCGCGCAGGAAGTGGCGGCACGCACGCGCCAGGACGCCGAGGCGCGCGTCCAGGAAGCCGAAGCGCAGCGCGAGGCCGCCATCGCCGAAGCACAGCGCTCCCAAAGCGCCGTCCTCGAGGATCTCGCGCGCGAAATGGTGCGTGCTCAGACCGCGCGTGCCACGCTCGCACGCCTCGAAGCCGAGCTGGCGCAAGCGCGCGAGCATCAGGCGCAACACGCCAAGCGCGTGCTCGACGAGGTGTGGGCGCTCGACGCGCGCCTGCAGTCCGCGACGGTTGCGACCGAGGCGGGGGAGATCTTCGACGCCGCGGTCGAGAAGCAGGAGCGCGCGTTCCGGCTGCTGCGGCAGGCGCTGGACGCGTGGAGCTCGCCCAGCGCCATTCCCGCGGCGCGCCCAGACGACAACCTCATCGGCATGTCCGACGCCAGCGTCGCCGACCGCGTCGCCGCCATTCGCGGTGCCTACGCGCAGCTCGACACCGCCGCGGCGCGCATTCGCGAGATCGAGCGCGACGTGCGCTGGCAGGCCCTGCGCTACGAGAGCGAGCACGTGCACGTGCTCAACGCGCTGCGCATCCGCGCCATCGAGCATCTGCCGGCAGGCCGGCGCAGCGCCGTTCTCGGGATCGGACGCGCCGGGCTGAAGCAGCTGCGCTTGGAATGGACGCATCTCGCGCTGAGCGGGCGTGCCTATCTCGTCACGCGCGTCCACAACCTCGATCGCGTGCCCAACGCGCTGCGCGACGTCTTCAAGCTCGGCCAGGCCTTCTACATTTTGCTGCGTGTCGCGCTCGTCATCGCCGCCGCGTGGGTCCTGCGGCGGAACTGGAAGCGCATCTTCGACGCGCTCCAGAATGCGCTCATGCGCAACGCGCGCAACTTCCGGGACGCTCGGCGCGCGCGCACGATCATCAGCATGCTGCGCGCTGCGACGCCCTGGGTTCTCGTGTTGCTCGTCCTCTGGGTCGTGCGTCGCGCCTTGGGACCGGCCGGCCACTGGACCGAAGTGGCGCTGCTTCTGCGCGTCGCGGTGTGGTATGCGGCGTATCGGCTCACCGTCACGGTCCTGCATGCGAGCGTCGTGAAGATCGCGCTGCACTACTTTCCGGACCTCGGCGCGCACACCACGCTGGCGCTGCTGCGTTCGATGCGACGCGTGCTGGGCGTCGTGTTCGCCATTGCCGTGTTCCTCGATGTCTCCGAGAGGCTCCTGGGGGCAGGGGCGCTCTACCATGTCGTCGCCGGCTTGGCGGGGTTCGCGGTTTTGATCACGATCGCCGTGGTGATGCACGGCTGGCGCCAGGAGATTGCCGACGCCTACCTGCGCGTGGCGCCGTCCGGGCGTCTGGCGTCCATGGTCGAGCGCACGCGTCACCTGTGGTTCGGTTTCTTCGTCGGCATCGTCGCCTTCGTGTGGTTGGCCGGGCGCGCGCTCGTGGTCGTGGGCCGTGACTTCGCCCTGGGTTTCGACCAAGTGCGCAAGGCGCTCGCCTTCCTGTTCCGGCGTCGCATGGAGAAGGCGGCCGAGCAGCGCGGCTACTCGACGGGCGAGGTCGACGCGTTGCCCGAAACGCTCGTGGCGAGCTTCGAGGAGAACCCGGTATCCGACGACAAGCTCGTCGTCGACCATTTCCCGGGCATGGCGGAGTTCGAGGAAGTCTTCGCCCAATGGCGCGAGACGGGCTCCGGCGGCCAGTTCCTTCTCATCGGCGAGCGCGGGATGGGCAAGACGTCGTGGCTGGGTCGCGTCGGCGCCGACGACGGGCTGCGGGTGGTCCGCAGTCAGCTCGACGACCGCGTGTGGACCGCGCGCAGCCTGGTGCAGGAGCTGCAGAAACGCATCCTGCCCGAAAGCGATTTCGCGCCGCGCATCGGCGAGCTGCAGCGCGCGTTGCTGGACGGCGAGCCCCGGCTCATCGTCCTCGACATGTGCCAGAACCTCTTTCTCGGCATGGTGGGCGGCTACGAAGGACTCGAGGCGTTCTCCGAGCTGATGAACGAGACCAGCTCCAACGCCTTTTGGCTGTGTGCCTGCAACAGTCACGCCTGGCGCCACCTCGAGGCGGTCCGTCCGGACTTGGCCTTGTTCCAACATCGCCACGTTCTGGCCCGTTGGAGCGAGGAGAGCATTCGTGAGCTCATCGACAAGCGCGTCGAGGCCAGCGGCGTGGACGTCGACTTCAAGGAGCTGGTGCTCGATCGTTACGACTCGGTGACGGCGGAGAATCGTCTCGTCGGCGCCGAAGAGGCCTACATCCGCCTGCTGTGGGACTACTCCGACGGCAATCCGCGCGCCGCGATGCACTTCTGGCTGCGGTCGCTGGTGCCCGACACGAACGGTCGCGTCCGCGTGCGTCTGTTCCGCGCGCCGTCGTCGGAACTGCTGGAGAACGCCAACGAGGTGGCCCAGTTCATCCTGGCGGCCGTGGTCACACACGAGAACCTCACCGTCGGCGAGGCCGCCGCGACGACGCGCTACCCCCTGAAGCTGTGCCGGATGCACCTGAATCGTTTCATCCAGCAGAGCGTGCTCATCAACGAGAACGGACGTTACCGGGTGAGCACGCACTGGCATCGCACGGCGGTGCGTTTCTTGTCGCGCAAGAACCTGCTGGCCGACTGATCGCGGAACCGCGCGCCGCGCGGCGTGGTGCGCTGCTCTGCGCCGGATTGAAGGAAGGTGACCATGGAATCGAACGTCGAAATGCTGCAGTTCTTCAAGCCCAGTGGGTTGCCGTACGCGCTTGTGATCGTGTTGGCGACGTTTCTCGTCGTGCGTCTGATGAACAATGCGCTGCACCGCTTGGGCCTGCGATTTCCCGATCGTCGCTTGCTGGTCCAGCAGTTCGGGTCGTTCCTGCGCTTCGGTCTCTACCTGCTCGGCGGGTTGGGGGCCACGGCCACGGTGATCTCGCTCAGCCGCGAGGTGGTCCTGGCCTTGGGCGGAACGGCGGCCGTCGCCGTCGGCTTCGCCTTGCGCGACATCACCGCGTCCATGATCGCGGGGCTCGTCATCCTCGTCGACAAACCGTTCCAGGTGGGCGATCGCGTCACCTTCGAGAGCTTCTACGGCGAGATCAAGTCCATCGGATTGCGTTCGGTGCGCCTGGTGACGCTCGACGACACGCTGATCACCATTCCCAACAGCAAGTTTCTCACCGATGCGGTGGCCTCAGGCAATGCCGGCCAGGTGGAGATGATGGTGCAGATGGACTTCTTCATCGGGGCCGACCAGAATGTTGCGCGCGCCAAGCGCATCGTCCAGGAGGCGCTCACGACCAGCCGTTACGTGCACCTGCAGCGGCCGTGGAACGTGCTGGTGAACGAAGTCGTGCAGGACAGCTACTTCGCGATTCGCCTACGGGCGAAGGCGTACGTCCTCGACGTGCGTTTCGAAAAAGCGTTCGAAACCGACGTGACTGAGCGCGTCCTGAGCGGCTTCCGCGAGGCCGGCGTGCAGCCGCCCGCGATCCTGCATCGCGACGTGCAGGGCGACTTTTGGAAACGCAACGGCAGCGTTCAAGCCCCGGAGATGTCCGCCGGCGGTCGGGACTGAGCGGCGGAGCGCGGCCGGAACTCGCGTGCGTCTCGCACTCCCGCTGCGGGAGTGATGGGCCGTTTGTGCGTGGTCCTCGCCTTGCGACGCGTTTCCTGCGCCGCGTAGAATGCCTCCGTCCCGGCCTCGCTTCCACGCCCGGAGAACCCCATGAGC
>JBFJHN010000430.1:0-3908 GCA_041613275.1 Candidatus Krumholzibacteriia bacterium
CTCGAACATGCCGCGCCCGGCGGTGTCGGCGGTCGGGGTGCGCAGCAGACCGGTGAGGCCCCCCGGCGCCACACCGGAGCCGCGGGCCGGGTTCGGAGCCAGGAGCGCGAGGCAGAGCATCCACGCCATGCGTGGGAAGTGGGGTTTCAACGTCCACCGCCGGGTGGCTGCGGCGCGCGGCGCGCTCCGGACTTCGCCGTTTCGATGTCGCGCACCAGCTTCTCGATGGCGGGCAGCGTTTCGACCTGCTCGACGTCGTCGGTGTCGACGACGAGGAAGTGTAGATGCGGCGCGCTGCGCGCGGCCCAGTCGTCGTAGGCCGTGTTGAGGCGCTCGAGGTACGCGACGTCGATGCTCTTCTCACAGTCGCGCCCGCGCCGCGCGATGCGGCGCTGCAACGTTTCGACGCCTGCACGCAGATACACGATCGTGGTCGGCGGCTGCAGGTACGCGGTCATGCACGCGAACAGCGCCATGTAGTTTTCGTAGTCGCGTTCGTCCATGGCGCCCGTGTCGTGCAGCGTGCGCGCGAACACCTCAGCGTCTTCGTAGATGGTGCGGTCCTGCACGCACGACCACATGTTCTCGCTCATCTTGCGATGCATTTCGAAGCGCTTCGACAAGAAGTACACCTGCAGGTGGAAGCTCCAGCGCCTCATGTCGCCGTAGAAATCGTCCAGATACGGGTTGTCGACGACGGGCTCGTAGAAGACCTCCCACCCCAGTCGCTTGCCGAGGTAGTCGGTGAGGTGCGTCTTCCCCACGCCGATGTTGCCCGCGATGGCCAGAAAGTAACGTTGCGGCACGTGCCCTCCCGCGCGTTCCCCACTTGCATCGTCCCCATGCTACCCGAGCGCTGCGTGCGCGGCCAGCGAGCGTGCATGGCGCTCACGCCGGCGCGACGGCGCGCAGACGCCCGATGGCATGCCCGCGATGTCCGAAGAGCTGCATCTCGCGATGCGCCTCCAACGCGGCGACGGTACGCGGCTCGAGCCAGCCGAAGCGCCGCATGAGAAACACGAGAGCTGGAATCGCCGCGCGCCCGCTGCCGTCCGCGACCTTGAGCGCGAGCGCCGCGCCGGACTCCATGTGCGCCACGCACAGCATGCCCTCACCGCCGTGCTTCACGACGAGACCCGCGGGCATGCCGCGTGCCAGAAGCGTGGCGGCACTGGTCTCGCTGGACGCCCACTCGGGCGCCTGCGCCAGCGCCACCGCGACGCGTTGCAGTGCGTCCTCGCATGCGTCGAGCGGGAACTGCGCCTGCACACGCGCGCGACGTTCCTCGCCGAGCGCGCGCACGCGCGCAGGGCGGGCCAGGAAGCCGTACAGTCGAGCGATCGTCCCAAGCGGCAGGTCGTAGCACGGAGCTCCGCAGTTGTCTTCGAGCACGTCGGCGGCTTCGCCGGCCAAGGACTCGAGCAGCGCTTGGATCGCTCGCGGCGCGCGCCCGCCAGGGTCCAGATAGCGCGCCACATCGTCACCGTACGCGCACGCGAGCGCCAGGAGCGCCGCATGGTTTCCCGAGCAGTTGTGGTGCAGCGGCCCGTAGGTGCGCGTGTGGGCCGGGTCGGTCGGGGTGCACGCATCGAGGAAATACGGCCGGTGCAGGCCGCAGAGCAGATCTTCGGCACGCCGGCCGAGACGCTCGAGAACGCGCTCGACGCGCATCGCGTGCTCCGATGTTCCATGATGCGAGGAGCACAGGAGCGCCAGATCGGCGGCGCCAAGCCCCAGGCGTTCCGCGTCTCCCCGGGCCACGAGCGGCAGCAGCTGGAACGGCTTGCCCGTCGAACGCATGTTGGTGCGCGGCAGCGTATCCAGCGTGGTGGCCCACGCCGCATCGTGCGGTGCGTCGATCGCCGCAACGTACACGTCGTGAGACGACTCGACGTGATCCCCGCGCAGGGCCTCCACCCGCACCCGAGAGGCGCGAACGTCCACGCGCGGACCCTCTTTCGCTGTCAGCGGATGATACCGAGGCGACCGAACGACTCCTCGCCGGACTCGAGGTCGACGATCTTGAAGATGTACATGCCCGACGCGATCTCCTGACCGGCGCCGTTCGTGGTGTCCCAACGCAGCGTGCCGGGCGCATCCCCGGACACCAGGTCCTCGGGATGTTCGAACGTGCGCACGAGATCACCGGAGATCGTGTACACCAGCAGCGTTCCGCGCGGCGGCAGGTTGATGAAGCGCACCGTGCACGTCGTGGCGAAGTCGGTCGGATCGCATTCCGACTGGCGGTACGGATTGGGAACCGCCTGAACCGGAGAGAACTGCCCGGGCGGCGGCCGCAGGAAGTCGACGCGAATCTGCGTGGCGCCCGGCTCGTTCAGCCCGCCTGCCGGCGGCAGCGGCCCGAAGAACGGGCCCGCGTTGGACGTCGAACCGTTTCCGCGGTTGAAGCCACGATCGAAGCTCTGAACGGCGTAGTGGTAGACGTTGCCGTCGATCACGAAGCGATCGAGAAAGGTGAAGGTGCGTCCCGTCGGCGAGGCCACCGGCCAGTCTCCACGCGGACGCCGCGAGTTGGCGATCTTGTTGTATGTGGCGACGGCGCGCGCCTCGAGCGTCGGGTCCGACAGCCAGCGCCAGACGTGGAAGCCGTCGAAGTCCTCGATGTCGAACACGGCCGACCAGCCCTTGCGCACCCTGAGCCCGTTCTGGAAGGTGATGCGCAAGCCGGCAACGTGGGACGTGTCCGGCGGTCCACCCTGCGGGTCGGTGATCACGAGCGGCAGCGCCTGCCCCGCGTTGTCCGCATTCAGCTCGAACTCGTCGGCGACGCCCGACCGAAAGATGCTGGACCAGGCCACGCGAATGACGTCGGTCCCTACGACGCCCGAGTCCTGATCGGCACCGATCTGCAGGATCGCAAGCTCGACGCGCTGATCCCGCACTCCCATGTAGGTTCCCGCCACCGTGAGCCCCGGCACGACGGCGTCCTGTGGAAGCGTGCTCCAGGCGCTGTCGACGGGCGAGATGACGTCGCTGACGTAGGTCGTTTGATCGCGAGGAGGCGCCGGGAAGCTGATCTCAAGGCCTTGCGAGACGATGCGCGTGCTCAGGTCGGAGCTCTCGGGAGAACACAGCGTCAGCTTGTTGTCGCGACTGTTGGGCAGCGGCGGACTGCACACGAAGGCGTCGACCAACGCGGGCACGCACGCACCGACGATCAGGCACACGGCGGCGACTCGGAGGAACCGGGTGGGGACGGGCATGAACACCTCACACACGGGAGGCGGCTGCGCCGCCTCCCATTGCAAACACGAAGCTGAAAAACCGGCCTGCTCGGGTCACCGGTCGAAGTGCCCGAGTCGGAAATGACGAACGATGATGTACTCGGTCAATCTCTGGTGCGCCTGCTGTGACAGCAGGTACGGCTCGAAGCCACAGAACGCGCGCGTGTAGAAGCGAGCTTGCGGCGCCGACTTGGCAAGGATCAGCACGGGCTGCCCCTGTGCCGTTTCCGGATACTGTTTGTCACGCAACGACGTGCTGATGTAGACGTACGGCGCCGTCGAAATCCCGAACCGGGGAATCAGCGGCGGCGACTGGTTCGCCATCGCGTTGGGCATGTTGTAGATCTCGATGTTCGTGCGCCCGGTCGTGGACGGCGGCTGCGGCCAGTCTCCCGCCAGGCCCAGCGTCGGCGCACCCCAGAGCCCCCGTTGATCGCTCAGGGTGAAGGTGTGCGTGTGGGGCTCAGGCTCGCTGGCCTCGGCGCTTTCGACCGTCACGATGAAGCCGTTGCGCATGTCCAGGAAGTGGTCGCGCGTCACCGTCACCGAGTGCGTGTGGTCCAGAACGCTGTTCGTCTGGTACGTCACGGCCACCGGGTTGGCCGCGTTGCCGTCGGAGCCCCTGACGTCCAGCAGGTGCGTGTGCGCCACCGTCAAGCTCGA
>JBFJHN010000431.1:0-3892 GCA_041613275.1 Candidatus Krumholzibacteriia bacterium
CACCTGCACGTCGATCCCCATCTCGTACTGATCGCAGAGATCCTGCAGCGCCAAGGTCACCTGGTCTTCGACCTCCTGGCGGCGCACGGTGAGCACTTCGTTGACGCTGTGATCGCCCACAGCCTCGCGCATGACCGCTTCGGACAGGTCGCGGAAGGTGTCGCGCACCGCGCGTACCTTGAACAGAAAATTGACGGGATCTTTGATCTTGTACTGCACGATCCACTCGACCACCAGCGTGTTCAGGTCGCCGGTCAGCATGAGCGATTCCTCGAGAAAGGAGTTGCGCGAGTACTCGGAACGCACGCCGGCGCGCACTGTGCGAAAGCCGAACTCGTCCTTGAGCTGGCGCTGGATCGGCACCTTGAGCACGCGCTCGACGATCGGCACGCGGAGGTTGAGCCCGGGGTTCGCGGTGCGCACGTATTTGCCGAAACGCAGCACCACGCCCACCTCCTCGGGCTCGATCTGGAAGAAGGACGTCAGCAGCAGGAGCGCCGCGATCACAGCCGGCACGATGCGCACGATGCGCCGTACCGGAATGCGATCGATCGGAAGCTCGCTGCGTGAGGATTGGGCCATGGAAACACGCCTCCCGTCGTCGTCGCACCGTGCGCCGTGCGAGCGGCGCGAGGGCTCTCGCAGACACACGACGGAAATCACGGAATCAAGGGTCCGGCGCGGCAGTATAGGCGAGTGCTTTCCGAATTGCCAGGCAGGAAGGTCGATGAGTCGGTTGGGCTCGCATGCGCTCGCGTGACGCACCGCGGGAACCCCACGCTTCGCGCGACATCCGGCGGTCTCGATGGACGTGGTTTACGGGAGACGTTTGACGATCGGAATGATGTCGAATCGGTCGCAGCGACGAACGTGCCGACGACATCGAAGTGCTGGAATTCGACGACGCACATCGCGCCTTCGATCCGCACGTCGTACCGACCGGACTACACACGAGCAACCGAATCCGAAACAGTCTCCGGATGAAATCGTTCGTTTGAGTCGTCGGTCTGGCAGCCGCGAGCACCAGAACGATCGGTGCCCGCGAGCCCAGATTCGGCACGCGATGCGATGGATCGCCGCGTACCGTGTCATGGCGTCTCCCACGCGATTGCGTCCGAGCCCGAGGAGGTCCCACGTGAAAGCCGCCCGGCGTCGCGCCGAGCGGCTTCGAGATGGTACGCCCGAGAGGATTCGAACCTCCGACACCCAGCTCCGGAGGCTGGTGCTCTATCCAGCTGAGCTACGGGCGCACATTTCCGTGCCCAAAAGTACAACCGCGAGCGCTCGGGTGACAAGGCCGGCCCCGCCCGCGCCGCCGGCATGCGTGCGGGGCGCTCAGCGCTCGCCCCCGGTCTCAGGCTTGCCCTGTGCGCGCAGAACGCTCTGGACGTCCTTGTCGCCACGTCCCGACAGGTTGAGGACGACCAGCGCATCGCGCGGAACGCGGCTCTTTTCGAGCAGCAGATAGCCGACGGCGTGGGCGGTCTCGAGCGCCGGCATGATGCCTTCCTCGCGGGTCAAGGCCTCGAAGCCGGCGAGGGCCTCGTCGTCGGTGATCCAGTCGTAGTGGATGCGCTTGGCGTCGTGATAGAAGGCGTGCTCGGGCCCCACGCTGCAGTAGTCGAGCCCTGCCGAGATGGAGTGCGTGCCTTCGACGTTGCCGAAAGCATCCTGCAGGAGATAGCTGCGCGTTCCCTGGAGCACGCCCGCGCGACCGCCCGCGAAGCGCGCCGCATGACGTCCGGGAACGATGCCCTCCCCGCCGGCCTCGATGCCGATCATCTGGACGGACGCGTCGTCGAGGAACTCGAAGAACAAGCCGATGGAGTTGGAACCCCCGCCGACGCATGCCAGCAGCCAGTCGGGCAGGCGACCCTCGGCGTCGAGAACCTGTGCCCGCGCCTCGCGCCCGATGACGCTCTGGAAGTCGCGCACGATCGTCGGATACGGGTGCGCTCCGAGAACCGATCCGAGCACGTAGTGCGTCGAGTCGATGTTCGTCACCCAGTCGCGCATCGCCTCGCTGATGGCGTCCTTGAGCGTGCGGCTGCCGCTGTCCACCGGCACGACGCGCGCGCCCAGTAGATTCATGCGGTGTACGTTGAGGGCCTGCCGCTCCATGTCGATGCGCCCCATGTACACGTCGCACTCGAGTCCCAGGAGCGCGGCGGCCGTGGCGGTGGCAACGCCGTGTTGGCCGGCACCGGTTTCGGCGATGACGCGGCGCTTGCCCATGCGTTGCGCCAGCAGGCATTGGCCCACGGTGTTGTTGATCTTGTGCGCGCCGGTGTGGGCCAGATCTTCGCGTTTCAGATAGATGCGCGCGCCCACCCGCTCGGAGAGCCGCCTGGCGTGGTACAACGGCGTCGGACGACCGACGAATTCGCGCAGGAGCCTGGCCAGCCGTTCCGTGAACTCGGGATCCGCCTGCGCCTCGCGATAGCTCTGCTCGAGCTCGAGAAGCGGCGTCACCAGAGTTTCGGCGACGTAGCGCCCACCGTACTCGCCGAACCAGCCGCCCTGTCGGGGCAGCGCATGGCGCGGGGCGCGAGATGCGGCCGCTGGGTTCGAGCCCGGTTCCGGCTGGCTCACTCGGCTTCCTCCAACGCTTGGGCGAAGGCGCGCATGCGCGCCGCATTCTTGATCCCGGGCGCGCTCTCCACACCGCTCGAGACGTCCACCGCGTACGGCCGCAGTCGCCTCACCCGCGCTCCCACGTTCTCCGGCGTCAGTCCCCCGGCGAGAAACAAGCGTGTTTCTGCCGGCAGCGACGCACGCACGCTCTCGAACGCCGTTTCGTCCGCGCGCAGTCCCAGTCCGCCGCTTCGACCGTGGGCGTCGTGCGCATCCACGAGAACCGCAAACGTGTTCGCGGGAAGCGTCGCAGACGTTTCGACCGGCGGCGTGTCGTCGCTCGCGGCCGGCGCTTCCACGGGCACGCGCCGAACGACGATCACCGGCACGTCGAGGCCTTCCGCGTACGCCACGCTCTCGCGACCGTGCAGCTGCACGAGATCCAGCTGGCAGCGCTCCACCGCTTCGCGAACCTGCGTCGACGACGCGTCTTGGAACACGCCCACGCGCCGCGCGCTCGCGGGCGACAGCGTCGAGATGAGGCGCTCGGCATCGTCCAGCGTCAAAGCGCGCGGGCTCGATTCGACGAACACGAATCCCAGATAGTCCGCGCCCCATTGTACGGCGAGTGCCACGTCCTCGGGACGACGCAGACCGCAGAACTTGATGCGGGTCGATGAGGGCACATGGCCTCCGCAGGGGACGACGGGACCTCGCGCACGCTCACGCGGGCACCGGGCGTACCGCCGACAAGAGCGCGCGCGTCGCGCGGGCCACGTCGTCCGCGCGCATCAGCGACTCCCCCACAAGAATGCCGCGCGCTCCCGCATCCCGCAAGCGTCGCGCGTCCTCGGGCGTGTGAATGCCGCTCTCGCTCACGACGACAAGACCGCGCGGAATCTCCTGCAGGGCGCGAAGCGTGACGTCGAGCTCCACGTCGAAGGTGCGCAGATCGCGATTGTTGATGCCCACGAGGACGTGCTCCGGATCGCGTTCCGCGCGCGCCGCCACATGCCGGATGCGCTCGGGATCGTGCGATTCGTACAGCACGTCCATGTCGAGATCGCGCGCCAAGGAACACAGATGCCGCGCGCGTTGCGGGTCGAGGACTTCCGCGATCAGGAGAACCGCATCCGCGCCTGCGGCCCGTCCCTCCAGCACCTGATACTCCTCGA
Organism: Candidatus Krumholzibacteriia bacterium; assembly: GCA_041613275.1. Lineage (GTDB taxonomy): Bacteria > Krumholzibacteriota > Krumholzibacteriia > JBFJHN01. The sequence goes on from JBFJHN010000431.1 coordinate 3,750, forward strand.
GGACGAAGTCCTTCTGCAGGAGCGGCAGGCCGGCGCCGGCTGCAGACGTGAGGTTCTCGAGCGCGCCCTGGAAGTGATCCGCCTCGGTCAGCACCGACAGCGCGTCAGCGCCACCGCGCGAAAGCGCCGCCGCAAGCTCGCGG
>JBFJHN010000432.1:0-3891 GCA_041613275.1 Candidatus Krumholzibacteriia bacterium
CGCCGCCCCGCCGCGCGCCAGCGCGTCACGGAGACAGCGCGTCGAGTCGCTGCCGCAGGTGCTCGCGTGCGGCGTCGTCTTCGGCGCGCTCGATCAACCACGTCACGTACGCGTGCGCCCGCGGACGCAGCTCGGGATGCTCGGGTGACGCCGCCTCCAACGCCTCGGCCATGCGCTCTACGACCGGGGCGAAGCTTGGCTCCTCGCGCCGCGGCCACACCAAAGCGTCGAGCGCGCGCAGCGCGATCCGCGACGTCTCGTTCCCCCGATTGCTCGTGGGCGACTGTAGCCGGCCCACCGCGTTCGGCAGCGCTTCTGCGGCGCGCCACGCATCCATCTGATCGATCTCCGTGCGCGCGTCCGGGCGTTCGCGCGCCAACGACTCGCGCGCGCGCGTCGCAGCGGACACGTCTCCGGCCAATGCAGCAGCGCTGAACGTGCGGACGAGATCGGCAACGACATCCGGGGCGAGCGTGACGTCGGCGTCCTGCTTCGCCTGCAGGCGCGCCGCCGTGCGGTCCAGCTCGGCGACGCTCTGCAGCACGCGTTTACGCTCGGCTTCGGGAGCTGGTGCAGCCTCCTGGCGCAACACATCGGCCGCGGACGGCTCGTCGGCGACCTCGCGCAACTCTCGAGCGGCCTTCTCGCGCTCCTGGAGGCCGCCGCCGGTCGCCGGCTGACGCCGCGGCTCCTCGCTCGTCGCCGAGCTCCGCGGCGCCGCCGCGCTTGGCGCGGATTCCTTCTTCAGTCGCTCGGCGTTCGCATCGAGATCGCCGACCGGCGGGGGAGCGTCGGTGCGCTGCAGCGCGTTGGCGCGCCCCTCGCTGGGCTTGCTGCCGAACCCCTCGGCTTCGGGTTGCGCTCGCGTTTGGACGTCGGAGCGTTTTCGAGATTCCGAGGCCTCGTCGGCGAGTTCGGGCTCGTCCGCAAAGCGTGCGATCGGCTGCTCGTTCAAGCCCGGCAGCTTCGCGTCGTCGCGCTCTTGCGTCGGCGCTTGCGCGAACGGCGCGCGGGTCTCAGGCGTCGCCGGCGTGACGGCACGCGGCGCCGTCCGGAGCGGCGCCTGGATGCTCGCATCCTGCGCGCGGAAGCCGCGCATGGCGACGTACGCCAGGAGCGTCACGCTGGCCACCGCCGCGGCCGCGCGCACCCATCCAAAACGACCCGGCGGGACGAACCACGTCACGATGCGTTCGAGCCAGGACGCCCCCGCAGGTTGCGACGCCCGTGCAGGTTCGCCGAGACGCGCATCGACGCGCGCCGCGAAGCTTTCCCAGTACTGCGGTGCGACTGCAGGCGGCGAGGCATCACGCACGCGCTGCTCGACGGCGCGCAGCGCGGCCAGCTCGTCGCGACAGGCCGAGCAGGCGTGCAGATGCCGTTCGACGGCAGCGCGCTCGTCGCTCGAGAGCTCGGCGTCCAGGTAGGCGCTCAGACGGTCTTGCACGTGGCCGGCCTGCGACATGACTCAATCCTCCGGAGGAGCCTTGGGAACGCGCGTCGGCGGCGCTCCCAACCGCTCCCGTAGCATGCGCCGCGCCCGATGGATGCGCGACATCACCGTCCCGACAGGAATCTCGAGCTCGCGCGCGATCTCTTCGTACGAGAGCTCTTCGTACGTGCGCAGCACGAGCGCGGCGCGATATTCATCGGGCAACGAGGCCAGCGCCTCGGCGACGCGCTCCTCGGCCTCGCGTCCGTCCAGCTCTTCGGCAGGATCGGCGCGCGTGCTCGCCCGCGTCTCGGCCACGACGTCGAAGCGCTCGCCGCCCTCCGTCTGCCGGCGCCGGCGCTTCTCGAGCTCGTTCACCGCGAGCCGCGTGGCGATGGTGCGCAGCCAGGTGTACGGGCTGTAGCGCGCGTCGTAGCGATCCAAGGCCTGCCATGCGCGCACGAACGTCTCCTGGGCGATGTCGTCGGCATCGTCATGGTTCCCCATGAGGCGGGAGCCGATGGCGTAGACGGCGCGCATGTAGGCCTCGACGAACTTCCGGAAAGCCGCGCGGTCGCCGTTGCGCGCCGCGCGGAGAAGCCGCCGGGCCTCGGCCTGGCGCTCGTCGGGCGTCTCCGGGCGCGCCTCGTCGGTCACTCGACATACCCCCGAACCAGGACCGGATTCCCACCTGCGCAGACCGCGTGCGGGTGCGCCCCCGCCCACCCGTGTCGGCCCAAGAGGCTGATTTTACATCGACTTCCAGAGCTGGTACATTGCGCCCGAAGCCTCACCGGGCCCGATGGTAGAATCCTGCGGCTTTTCCGCCCTGGAGATCCATGGCCAAGTCGACATCCTCGCGTCAGGAGCGCCTCGACGCGCTCGAACGCCGTCGCCAGAGCGCTCTTGCGGGCGGCGGAGCCGCGCGCGTGGCCAAACACCACGAGAGCTCGCGGCTGACCGCCCGCGAGCGCATCGAGCTCCTGCTGGACCGCGGCTCGTTCTTCGAGACCGGCGTCTTCGTCACCCACGACTGCACCGACTTCGGCCTGGCCGAGAAACGCTTCACCGGCGACGGCGTCGTCTGCGGCCACGGGACGATCGATGGCAGGCCCGTCTACGTCTTCGCCCAGGACTTCACCGTCTTCGGCGGCACGCTCTCGCTGTCGAACGCGCGCAAGATCACGCAGATCATGGATCTCGCCATGCAGAACGGCGCGCCGGTGATCGGCCTGAACGATTCGGGCGGCGCGCGCATCCAGGAAGGCGTCAAGAGCCTGGGCGGCTATGCCGAGATCTTCCTGCGCAACACGCTGGCCTCGGGCGTCGTGCCGCAGATCTCGGCCATCATGGGGCCGTGCGCGGGCGGCGCGGTGTATTCGCCCGCGATCACGGACTTCACGCTGATGGTCGACAAGACCTCGCACATGTTCGTGACCGGACCCAACGTCATCAAGATGGTCACGAACGAAGACGTGACCTTCGAAGAGCTGGGCGGCGCGGCCACGCACAACTCCCGCAGCGGCGTGGCACATCTGCTGGCGCACAACGATGCCGACTGCCTGCGCATGATCCGCACGCTTCTGTCGTACATGCCGCCGAACAACCTCGAGCATCCGCCGCGCGCCTCGCGCGACGACCCGGTCGATCGGCGCGACGCGGCGCTGGACGAAATCGTGCCCGAGGATCCCAAGAAGCCCTACGACATCATCGACGTCATCCAACGCGTTGTCGACACCGACAGCTTCTTCGAGATCCATGCGCACTTCGCCAAGAACATCGTCGTCGGCTTTGCGCGTCTGAACGGCCGCAGCATCGGCGTGGTCGCCAACCAGCCCAAGTCGCTGGCCGGCGTGCTCGACATCAAGTCGTCCATCAAGGGCGCGCGCTTCGTGCGTTTCTGCGACGCGTTCAACATCCCGATCGTGACCTTCGAGGACGTGCCGGGATTCCTGCCGGGCACCGAGCAGGAATGGGGCGGCATCATCGTGCACGGCGCCAAGCTGTTGTACGCCTACTGCGAGGCCACCGTGCCCAAGCTCACGGTGATCACGCGCAAGGCATACGGCGGCGCCTACGACGTCATGGCCAGCAAGCACATTCGTGCCGACGTCAACCTCGCGTGGCCCTCGGCGGAGATCGCGGTGATGGGCGCCGAGGGCGCGGTCAACATCCTGTACCGCCGCGAGGTCGAATCGGCCGACGACCCGGCGGCGCTGCGCGCCGAGCGCATCGAGGAGTACAACGCGCAGTTCGCCAACCCGTACGTCGCCGCAGAGCTCGGCTACCTCGACGACGTCATCCGACCGCGCGACACGCGCCCGAAGCTGATTGCGGCGCTCGAGAGTCTGGTCACGAAGCGCCAGAGCCTGCCGCGCAAGAAGCACGGGAACATTCCGCTCTGATGGCCCGCCACGGCGGAGGGAGCAGCGTGTCCGGAACCAGGCACAAGAGCCGCA
>JBFJHN010000433.1:0-3884 GCA_041613275.1 Candidatus Krumholzibacteriia bacterium
CAGCGCGATCGGGCTCCCCAGCGTCACGCCGTGCCGCACGCCGCCGGTCACCTGCACGCGATCCCTCTCGATCTTCATGCGGCCGCCGCGACCGTAGCCGCCCTGGCGGCGCCGCAGCTGCGCATCGACGCTCTGCGAATCGACACGCAGGCCGGACGGCATGCCTTCGAGGATGGCGGTCAAGCCGGGACCGTGGGATTCGCCCGCTGTCAGGAATCGCAGCGCCACGCCGTTCTCCCTCTCGTGATCGGAAGCGCGCTTCCAGCCTAGAGAAAGGCGCGAGCTGGGCGCAAGGCGGGCGCGGCGGCGAGTGGGCAAAGAAAAAGGACGCCCGCGTCGAGCGGGCGTCCTCATCGAAGGTTCGAACGCGCGTTACTGCGAGTCGTCGCCGCCGTCCGAGCCGTCGTCGGCGCCGCCGAGGCTGACGTCGGAGGCGATGAGACGCGGCGTGACGAAGATGATGAGCTCACGCTTGTCGTTCGACTTGTTCGTGTTGCGGAACATCCAGCCGAGGCCGGGAAGGTCCTGCAGGATCGGAATGCCGGTCTTGATCTCGGAATCGACGTTGCGCATCAAGCCACCGATGACCGCCGTTTCGCCATCGTCGACGATGACGCGCGTGTCGGCTTCGCTGGTGTTGATGATGACGCCGCCCTGCACCGTGGCCTGCTGCGACAGCTCGCTGACCTCGGGGTGCATGTCCAAAGTGATCGTCTTGTCCGAGTTCACGTGCGGCGTGACGCGCATCTGGATGCCCACCGTGGTGAGCTGGGTGATGGCGTTGCCGGCTTCGTCGGCGACGATCAGAGGGATCTTGGCGCCGACGAGGATCTTGGCCTCGCGGTTGTCCACCGTGGTGATGTTCGGGTTCGAGACGATGTTGGCGCGCTTCTGCCGCGCCAGCGCGTCCAGCATGAAGTCCAGCTGGCCCCACGACTGGACGGTCCCGACGCGCACCGCGCCCGCCGGGTTGACGTTCGGAACGCCGACGCCGGCGGTGCCAATGACGTCTCCGGCAACCAGGTTGGCGGCCGTCCAGTTGATCCCGAGGTTCTGCGCGTCGTCGGCCGACACGTCCACGAGCTTGGAAACGATCTCCACCTGCGGCGTGCGACCGTCGAGCTCCTGAGCCATCGACGCGATCTGATCGACGATGTGCGGAATGTCGCTGACGATGAGCGAGTTGGTGCGCGTATCGACCTGGATCTTGCCGCGCCCCGTGTTCATCTCGTGCAGGGCGTGCTGAAGCTCGCCCGCCGAAGCGAACTGCAGGCGCACGACCTGCGTGACGATCGGCAGCAGCTCGTCGCGCTTGCGCTCGGCGGCCTTCTCCTCGAGATCCTCGAGACGGATCTTCTCGAGCTGCCCGACACGGATGATGCCGTTCTCTTCGACGGCGCCAAACCCATGCGCCTTCAGGATGGACTCGAGCGCGTGGCGCCAGGGAGCGTCCTTGATGCGAGCGCTCACTTCGCCCTGCACGTCCTTGCTGGCGATGATGTTCACGCCGGAGTACTCGGCGAGCGTGCGCAGCACCGTACGGATGTCGGCGCCCTGGAGGTCCAGGTTCACACGACGGCCGGGGCGCTCCTCCAGCATCATCGGCTGCGGTTGCGGCGCGATGTCCTCGCGCGTCGGCAGCGCATCGCTGGCCCACGGTTGCGGGGTGCTCTTTGCCGGCGCGGCGGTTTTTGCCGGCGCGGCGGGCGTCGCCGACGCCGCGGGCTTCGCCATCGCTGTCGCGCGCGAGCCGGCGGGAAGCTTGGCGTTCTTCGTCGTCGTACGGATCGGCGTCGCCGTGGCGGCCGGCGTCGAGGTCATCGGCGCCGCCTTCGCGGGCGCGCTCGACGCTTGCGTCGCCGGGGGCACGGGTGTGCTCCGCGGTGCGGGCGTCGTCGCACTCGTCGGCGCCGGCGTACGCGTGCTGAAGTCGCTGGCGGTGCGCGCGGGCGCGGCCTGCGTCTTCGCCGTTTCCTTGTCGACGGCCTCGCTCTTGGAGGATTGCGTCGTCATCGGCGCGCTGTGGGTCGAGCTCTTCGTCGGCTCGTTCTTCATCGGCGCGTTCGGGGTCGCCGCGGCTTTCTCCATGGCGTCCATCTTGGGCGCGGTGTCCTCATCGCTCTTGGTCATGGGAGCGGTTGCCGTGCGCGGCGGCATCTGCGCCTTGTCGGTCTTCGTCGACGTGGAGGGGGCCTTCGTCATCGGCGCACGAGATGTCGAGTTCGCCGAAGGCATCGGCTTGGGATCCATGGCCTTCGTGGATGCGACCTGTGGCATCTTCGAGCCGACCGGCGTGACCGCCAGCACGAGCTTGCCGCCGACGCGTTCCACCTGGAACGTGGAAGGCTGCCGCAGGTCGGCCACGATGCGCGTCACCGGTTTCGGCTCCTGCGCGAACTGCGCCACGCGGATCGACTTCACCGGTCCGCCCGGCACGCGGCGTTCGGCCACGACAACGGCGTTGCGTGCTCCCATGAGGTCCAGCACCACGCGGTCGGGCTTCTCGAGCGTGAAGGACTTGTGAGTAACCTCACCATCGATGTCCAGGACGACGCGCGTGCCGTCGCCGACACCGCGAATCTCGACATCTTTGAGGGACTGCGCCGACACGGCCGTGGTCACGAACAGCCACAGGCCGGCCAGTACCGCGACCCGCATTCCGTGCGCTCGCATGCTCATTGCTCCTCACTCCTCACGTCACGCTGCAAACGAAGGGTCACTCGACTCGTGTGGCCGAACATGTTCAACCGCGCCACGAGCGTGTCTTTGGTGATCGAAACGACCGTTCCACTGCGAACACGATCTCCGGGTCGTAAGCCGTATCCGAATCCTTGGGCGTCCTGCACGATGCCGATGTACTCCGCGTCTTCCCACAGGACACCGACGAGTTGCACGGTGTGCAGGTCGACGAGCTCCATCAGGCGCGGCTGGAACGCACCGCTGACCAGCGAGCGGAACGGGTCGCGCGTGCCGAACGAGCTGTAGAAGTACTTCTTCTCGCGCACCGGCCCCTTGGCGACGGGTGGCGCGTCCAGCTCGAACTTGGGCGCGAGATCCTCCGACTTCGCCTCGCTCGTGGGGGCCCCGCGCTTCTGAACCGTGGCCTTCTTGGTCGAGGCGCTCTTCTGCTTCTTCGCCGAGCCGGCCCAGGCCGGGGACACCATCAGCAGGCAAGCCAGCGACAGGAGAATGCTTTTCAATGTTTCCCTCCCGCTTTCTTCCGCGGTGCACGCCGGGCCTTCAGCTTGCGCGCGGCATCCTTCTCCGCCGCGGGCGCCTCGAGCGCCTGCTCCGCGGGATCGCGCAGCGAGTACGCCGTGGCGATGAAGTTGGCGGTCAGCGTGTGATCGCCGCGTCCGGCCTCGCTGGCCTCTTCGCTGGTCTTTTCGTCGAAGCCGACGAGCGACAGCTGCGAGACGTTCACGAGCCGAGGCAGATTGGCCAGTCGGGACAAGAAGATCCCGAGCTGGTGGTACCCCGCCGTCACCTGAACTTCGACCGGGTTCTCGTTGTAGAACTCGAGGGGCTTGCTGTTGCCCGGCTTGAAGCGCTCGAAGTGCACGCCGGCCTGCTGGCCGGACTGCGTGACCTGGCTCAGCAAACGGGAGACCTCGTTGTCCGCGGGCAGCAGCTGCTGTGCTTCCTGCCAGCGGCGCTCGAGCTCCGCATGCTCGCGCTCGAGCCGAGGAAGGTTGCCGACCATGCGGCGCGCCTTTTCGACCTCGGCCGACACCGATTCGTATTCGCTTCGCAGCTCGCGAATGTCACGCGAGCGCGGCTGATACCCGAACGGCAGGATCTCCGTGAGGAAGTAGCCCCACAGGATCGTCACGCTGACGACCGACAGGATCAGAATTTTCTGTACGCGTGGGTCCCGAAGCGAC
>JBFJHN010000434.1:0-3871 GCA_041613275.1 Candidatus Krumholzibacteriia bacterium
ACTCGGCCGGGAAGTTCGCCTCGAAGTGCTCCTTGTTCTCGAACGGATAGTGACTCTGCGCGTAAGGCATCGACCCGCTCTCGAACCAGCAGTCGAGGACCTCGGGCACACGGCGCATCTTTCCGGTGCATCCCGCGCACGGGATCTCGATGTCGTCGACGAAGTGCTTGTGCAGATCGTCGACCTGGACTCCGGAGAGCTCCTGCAGCTCGGCGATGCCGCCGACGCAGCGTGTGCTCTTGCAGGCGTCGCAGCGCCAGACCGGCAGAGGCGTGCCCCAGTAGCGGTTGCGTGAGATCGCCCAGTCGCGCGCGTTCAAGAGCCACTGACCGAAGCGACCTTCCTGGAGGTGCGAGGGCACCCAGCGGATCTGCTGGTTGTTCGCCAGCATGCGCTCCTTGATCGTGTCGATGCGCACGAACCACGTGGTGATGGCGCGATAGATGAGCGGCGCGTCGCACCGGTAGCAGTGCGGATAGTTATGCTGCAGCGTGGTGCGGTGGACCAGCTTGCCCTCGTCCTTGAGCCGCCGGATGATGTCGGCGTCGGCGTCCTTGACGAAGCGTCCGACGTAGTCCGGGACCTCGTCGGTGAAGCGCGCCTCGGCATCCACCGGACAGACGACCGGCAGGTCGTGTGCCTGGCCCATGGCGTAGTCGTCCTCGCCGAATCCTGGCGCCGAGTGCACGATGCCGGTGCCCTCCTCGGTGGAAACGTAGTCGGCGACGCGGGCGCGGAAGGCGCCACGCGCGGCATGCTCGGCGAAGTACGGGAACAACGGCTCGTACGGCACGCCGTCGAGGTCGGCGCCGCGCAGCGTCGCCGCCACCTCGACGCTCGATGCGTCTTTCCAGTAGGTCGACATGCGGTCCCGTGCCAGCAGGTACTCGGCATCGCCGTCGACGACACGTACGTACTCGATGTCCGGTCCGACAGCGAGCGCCAGATTGCTCGGAAGCGTCCACGGCGTCGTCGTCCAGGCCAGGAAGTACAGCGGACGCGTTGCACCCAGCTTCCCGCCCGCGTCGTCCGGCACGCGGAAGCGCACGGTGATCGCGGGGTCCTGCACGTCCAGATATCCCTGCGCCGTTTCGAAGTTGGACAACGGGGTCGCGCAGCGCGGGCAGTACGGCATCACCTTGAAGCCCTCGTAGATGAGCTCCTGGTCCCAGATGCTCTTGAAGACCCACCAGATGGACTCCATGTAGGTGGGTTCCATCGTCTTGTAGTCGTTTTCGAAGTCCACCCAGCGCCCCATGCGACGCACGGTCTTGCGCCACTGGGCCACGTAGCGCAGGACGATGCTGCGGCAGGCCTCGTTGAAGCGCGCGATCCCGTAGTCCTCGATGTCGCGTCGCGATTGGAGCTGCAGCTCTTTTTCCATCTCGAACTCGACGGGCAGGCCGTGGCAGTCCCAGCCGAAGCGACGTTCGACGAACTCGCCGCGCATGGTCCGATAGCGCGGCACGATGTCCTTGATGGTTCCGGCCAGGAGGTGGCCGTAGTGCGGCAGACCCGTGGCGAACGGCGGGCCATCGTAGAAGACGTACTCGCTCGCGCCCCGGCGCTGCTCCAGCGAGCGCTCGAAGGTGCGCTCGCGTTCCCAGGTGGCGTTGATCTCTTCCTCGTGGGCCGCGAAGTCGATCTTGCTGGGAACGTCTCGAAAGGCCATGAACCATCCTTGCTTGCATGATGCGGAGCGCGACGACGGGCGGGATCCCGCGGGGGTGCGCCATGGCGGCGGTGATTCTAGCCGCGCGGGCGTGCGCTGGCCAGAACGACGGGCGCGTGCGGGCTCGGTGGAAATGTGGGCTCGCGTGGCACGTGGCTAGCGCGAGACGAGGACGAAGCGCTCCGACCGTTGCGTCGTGCCGGCGTCCAGGTGGACGAAGTAGGCGCCGCGCGGGACCGCGCGACCGCGCCCGTCGCTGCGATTCCAAATGCGCACGTGCTCGCCGGCGGGCTTGCGACCCGCGTGCAGCAGCCGAACCAGGCGCCCGCGTGCATCGTACAGCGTCAAGCGGATCTCGGTCGCATGGGTTAGCCGGTAGCGGATCTGCACCGGCTGGCCCGGTCCGAGATCCACGGCGCGCAGGCCGGGCTGCGCGGTCTCGACGCCCGCGCTCTCGACACGTACCGGTCCGAGGTAGACGGATTCTCCGTGCCACGGATCGAAGCGCAGCCGGTACCAGAAGGCATGCCCCGGCTCGATGTCCGTGTCGTGCCAACGCATCGCGCGTTCGGGCGCCACGGGCTGGCCAAGGTTCTGGAAGGGACCGAGCGCGGAGGTGCCTCGCTGCACGACGACCTGGCGCCACGTGTGAAGCGTCGCTTCGGGCAGCCACCATTCCAAGAGCACGTCACGATCGCGGGTGTGGATCGTCAGGTCTTCGAGCGCCAGCGGCGTGAGGTCGTTCGACCACGCCACACCGTCCCAGCTGGCGATGTTGGTGGCGTCGAGGCCGCCGGCCGTCGTGAACGCGCCCCCCACGACGAGATCACCCTGGTATTCGACCAACGCCAGCACCTCGCCATCGACGCCTGCGCCGAGGGGCGTCCAAACCGTGCCGTCGTAGAAGGCGACGTTGGAAGCCGCGAGCCCGTCGGCCAGCGTGAACAGTCCGCCGGCCGCCACACCGTCGGCGTAGGGGGCAATCGCAAACACGTCACCGGGCTCGAGAAGCGCCCCGCGTGAAAGGCCGAGCGCCAGCGGCTGCCAGCGCGGCCCCACCTTGCGCCCCACCGAGATGCCGCGCGTTTGCCACCACACCTGACGGAAGTTGCCGCCGGCGACGAGCGTTCCGTTCGCGTTTGCGACGCTGTGGATCAAGCCGTCCTGGATCGCTTCGTTCTCCAGCACCCATCCCGTGGGGGAAAAGCTGGCGATCTGACCGATGGACTGGCCGACGATGGCGAAGTTGCCGGCGGCCACGACGGTCGAATTGAGCACGGTGAGGCAGCCGACCTCGCCGTCGAGGCCGTCGCCCATCGCCTTCCAGCTGCCGTTGAACCATTCGGCCACGTTGTTCGCGGGCACGCCGCCCGCGTCGCCGAACGTGCCACCCGCATAGACGAAGAAGTCGAGAAAGCTCGCCAAGGCTTTCACCGGTCCGTCGGTACCGCCTCCCATCGGGCTCCAGCTCGCGCCGTCCCACTGCGCCACGTTGCTCGCCGCTGCACCCCCCGCGGTCGCAAACGCTCCGCCGGCGAAAAGCTTGTCGTCGAATGCGGCCAACGCGTGCACCGGACCGTCCGTGCCCTGGTCCAACGCGTGCCAGCGTGCGCCGTCCCAGCGCGCCACGTACTGCGCAGGTACGCCGCCGGCCGTGGTGAAGTCGCCGCCGGCGATGAGATCGCCCTGGAAAACCGTCAGAGCGCGTACGGTGCCGTTCACCGACGCGATGCGTGCGCCATGCGTTTGCGTGGTCGGGACGACGAGTGCGGCCACGAGGATCGCGGCGCGAAAGAACCTCACGGCGGTATCGGTGTTCGGAAGAAGAGCGCGAGCACGTGACGGCATGAGAGATCACCCCACAGGCACGAGGCGAGCATGGGAACACCGTAGCGGCGTCCCGATGACGTTATGACGGCGCCTCCGCGCGGAGGCATTCCTGCGGCGGTGCAAACACTCGATACAAGACTTTGGTTGGCCGTCATTATGAGGCGGCGGGCACGGCAGGTCAACGGACTAGATCAGGAAGTCTTTCTCGCGAATCTTGCGTGGCAGATACTCGTCCGATATGAACGAAATGCCCTTCGATGACAGCGCCTCGAGCTCGAGCTTGACCCCTTGTTTGAGCATCTTTTGCATTTCGCGTTGCCAGCCTTTGCGCTCGAACCAGGGATACGCCATCATTTGCTTGGCGCGACG
>JBFJHN010000435.1:0-3866 GCA_041613275.1 Candidatus Krumholzibacteriia bacterium
CGTCCAGGTGCAGGGCCAGCCCGCGCTCGCGCGCCACGGCGGCCACGTCGCGCAGCAGGTCCAGCGGGAAGATCAGCCCGCCGCCGCGGTTGTGGGTGTTCTCCAGGGCGACCAGCCGGGCCGGGGCGTAGTGGACGTCGTCCGGCGCAGCCGCGCTGCGCAGGCGCTGCTTGAATTCCTCGTTCTGCAGCAAGCGTGAGACGCGCGCCAGCAGCTTGACGTAGCGATTCCCCGACGACTTGGGCCCGACCAGCATGAAGACCAGATCGACGGGCTGGCCATCGAGCGCCTCGAAATCGATGGGTTGCGCCGTGCGCGCGAACACCATGTGGAGCTGCTCGAGGTCGTTCGAAAGTGCGTGCGGCAGCGCGATGCCGCCGCCGATGCCGGTGCTCATGACGCGTTCGCGCTTGAGCAGCTCGCCCATCAGCGCCTCGCTCTGCGGGACGCGCCCGCCCTGCACGAGCAGGCCCACCATCCGCTCGAGAAGATCGTTCTTCGTGGGAGCGTCCAGACCCGTGGCGATCAGGTCCGCGGCAGCAAAGTCGGCAATGCGCAACGAAAAGCCCTCCGCCCGGCGCGAGAACGCCGCCTAGGCGCCCCGCGATCGGAGCAAAACCCAGACACCCTAACCACAACCCGAGACAGTGTCAACGGGGTCTGGAGCCGGGAGGACAACGTGCGGGTGGAACGTTTTCTGCTGGTTCCCATGCGGCGCCCGCGTTTCCGTGCCCCGGTGCGAAGGCGGTCCCTTGGCGACCTACATTCTCGACACCAACGTCCTGCTGCACGATGCCCAATCGCTTCGCGCTTTCCATGATGCGACGGTGGTCATTCCCCTCGACGTCCTCGAGGAGCTCGACCGTTTCAAGAAGAACATCGACGAGGTCGGTCGCAACGCGCGCGAAGTGATTCGCGAGCTCGACCGCCTGCGCACGGGCGGCTCGCTGACCGAAGGCGTTCCGGTCAACGGCGGCATGCTGCGCGTTCTCGTCGATTACACGCCCAAGCGCGTCCCGGAAGGCATGGATCTCGGTGTCGCCGACAACCGCATTCTGCTCTGCGCCACCTTCCTGGAGGAACAGGGCGAGCGCGATGTGATCGTTGTTTCGAAGGACATCAACGCGCGCGTCAAGGGCGACGCCCTGGGAATCACGACGCAGGACTTCGAAACCAACGGCAAGCGGCCCGACGAGCTCTACCAGGGCTGGGAGGAGGTCGAGGTCGCGCCCGACGTGCTCGATCGCTTCTACGCCGACGGCGGCATCGTGCCGGACTGGCCCACGCACCTCAACCAGTGCTTCATCCTGCGCACCGCGACGCGCCCGCAGGCCAGCGCGATCGGCATCGTCACCAACGGACGCATCGAGCCGCTGCGCTTCGCCGACTCGCATCCCTGGGGCATCAAGCCGCTCAACGTGCAGCAAAAGTTCGCGCTGGAGATGCTGTTGAACGAGCGGCTCCAGCTCGTCACGCTCGTCGGGGGTGCCGGCACGGGCAAAACCCTGCTGGCGCTCGCGGCCGGACTCCAAAAGGTCATGGAGGAACGCATCTACAGCAAGGTGTTCGTCTCGCGCCCGATCATGCCGTTGGGGCGCGACATCGGCTACCTGCCCGGGAGCAAGGACGAGAAGCTCGACAACTGGATGCAACCAATCTATGACAACCTGAAGCTGCTGACCGATTCGTTCTACGAAGACGAGGACAAGCTCAGCTACCTCTTCGACAGCAAGGTGCTCGAGCTCGAGGCGGTCACCTACCTCCGCGGCCGTTCGCTGCCGAAGCAGTTCATCATCATCGACGAGGCCCAGAACCTCACGCCGCACGAGACCAAGACGGTCATCAGCCGCGCCGGGGCCAACACCAAGGTCATCCTGACCGGCGATCCGTACCAGATCGACAACCCCTACCTCGGCGCCTCGAGCAACGGGTTGACGCACGTGGTGGATCGCTTCAAAGGCCAGGAGATCTTCGGTCACGTCATGCTGACGCGTAGTGAGCGCAGCCCGCTGGCCGCCATGGCTGCCTCGCTCCTGTGACCGCGCCGGGGCCCGGCGAGCGGCACCTCGGGCGGCGCGGCGGCTCGTCCCGGGGACCCGGCCAAAGCGGGGCACGCCGAGCGACGACTTGGATGGCCGTGGCGGGCGCGCCCCCCAGGGGGCATCTTGCCGCGCCGGACGGCGGCAGGCTACCTTTGGGGTGGACGCGGAATACAAGGTGGTCGCACATGCGGCTCATGAACGACAAACTGATCTACATGATCCAGCGCAAGCCTCCTCCACGCAGGCCCGCCTGACCCGACGTTTTTCATCGCTTCCGAAAATCGATCGTATGGCCCTGCGGGCCCCGCAAAGTTCCGCGCGCAGCGGACGCAACGAGGAGTCTGACCATGTCGGAGAGCAAGACACTCCACCGCATCGCCCCGGAGAGCGTGCACCAGACGCTCCGAGGGTCGATCCTCGTCGACGGCTTCGACGTCGTCGTCGACTTGGAGAAGAGCCACGGCCTGCGTCTCTGGGACGCCAAACGCCAGCGTGCCTACCTGGACATGTTTTCCTGCTTCGCTTCGGCGCCGTTGGGCTTCAACCACCCGAAGCTCAGCGAGCCCGAGTTCGTCGCCAAGCTCGGCCGTCTGGCCATCACGAAGCCGTCGAACTCGGATCTCTACAGCGTCGAGCTGGCCGAGTTCGTCGACACGTTTGCGCGTCTGGCGACGCCGGATTATTTGCCGCACCTGTTCTTCGTCGAGGGCGGCGCGCTCGGCGTCGAGAACGCGCTCAAGACGGCCATGGACTGGAAGGTGCGCAAGAACATGGCCGCCGGCCGTGGTGAGATCGGTCACCAGGTGATGCACTTCCGCGAGTGCTTCCACGGGCGGACCGGCTACACCCTGTCGCTGACCAACACGGACCCGGTGAAGACGATGTACTTCACGCGCTTCGATTGGCCGCGCATCACCAACCCGAAGCTCAGCTTCCCCGAGACGGCAGACGTCACCGCGCGCGTCGCCGAGGCCGAGGCCCAGGCCGTGCGCGAGATGGAGAAGGCCTTCGCCGAGCGGGCGCACGACATCTGCGCCATCATCCTCGAACCCATCCAGGGCGAGGGCGGCGACAACCACTTCCGTCCCGAGTTCTTCAGGGAGCTGCGCCGCATCGCCGACGAGAACGACGCCTTCCTGATCTTCGACGAGGTGCAGTCGGGTCTGGGGATGACCGGCCGCATGTGGGCGCACGAGCACTATGGCGTCGAGCCCGATGCCATCGCCTTCGGCAAGAAGACGCAGGTGTGCGGCACGGCCGTAGGTCGGCGCGTCGAGGAGATTCCCGACCACGTGTTCAAGGTGGGCAGCCGGCTCAACTCGACCTGGGGCGGCAACCTCGTCGACATGGTGCGCTGCCAGCGCATCCTCGAGGTGATCGCCGAGGACGACCTCGTGGCCAACAGCGACACGCTGGGCCGTGAGCTCCTGAGCGGTCTGCAGGATCTCGCAACGCGCCACGGCGATGTAGTCTCGAACGCACGTGGGCGCGGTCTCATGTGCGCCTTCGACGTGCGCGACGCCGACACGCGCAAGAAGGTCCTCACCGGAGCCTTCGACCGCGGTCTCATGGCCATCGGCTGCGGCAAGACCTCCATCCGCTTCCGTCCGGCGCTCAGCGTCGAGTCGAACGACATCCGCGAGGCGCTCGAGATCCTCGACGAGACGATCGGCGCACTCTAGACGCGCGACGATCGGAACACACGCCCGGGGTGCCAAACGCGCCCCGGGCTCTTCCTTTTGCGGGAAGAAGGAGAGTTGGCGCCGGTGCAGGTCGGGTGCGCCGGACGTTCGGCTCGGGCCTCCTGCCCTCGCTCTCGCTCCC
>JBFJHN010000436.1:0-3865 GCA_041613275.1 Candidatus Krumholzibacteriia bacterium
GAGAGCACACGTCCAGAGTGGGGCCGTGCGAGACACTCTGGCCATCAAGTCAGCTCACTCCCCTCTTACCATCCGGCTGGCTGCGTTTTCGACGTTCCCCCTCGCGTGCCTCGCGGAGCACGCGGATCATGCGCCGAGTCGCCCCCCAACAGAAAAACCGCCGACTCGGTGACCGCAGGGCTCGGTCAGCCGGTGGGGTCGGCGATCGAACTCTTCGCGAAGGCTTCACACCTTCGTCGTGAAGCGCGTCTTGCAAGCGGGACGACTCGTGGCGCGAGAAATATACGTTCGCCCCCGGAAGCTGTCAATTGCTTTGCCCTGGCGAAAGTTACGCGTCCAGGCACCCGCCTTGCGGCCCCCGGAAGCCGCCTCGAATGGCCTCCTCGGGATACGAAAATAAACCGAAATCACGGTGCGCCGGAAGCCCATGCCGACGCACGCGTGGACGGATTTCGTCCAGGCCGATGGCGAAGCCATTGCATCACAACGATTCCCACGCCGAGACATCGGCGTTACAACGTCTTGGAGGCCGAATCCCAAGGCGGCAGCTCGACCAGGCAGCGGCTCGCGTGCTGCGGACCGACGGTGCGCGCCGGGGGATCTTCCTGACGGCAGCGCTCCTCACGCGACGGGCACCGGGCGAAGAACCGGCAGTACGACGGAAGCCTCGCGGGGTCGGGAACGCTGCCGGCGATGCCCGGAAGGCGCGCGCTTCGGCGCCGCAGGTCGGCCCGAGACTGCAGCAGGCCTCGGGTGTACGGATGTTGCGGCGCGGAGAACAGAGCGGGCGCCGGCGCCGACTCGACGATCCGACCGGCGTACATGACCGCGACGTGTGTGGCGCTGTGTGCGACGACGCCGAGATCGTGCGTGATGAGCAGCACCGCCATGCCTTCGCGATCACGCAGATCGCGCAGCAGGTCGAGGATCTGGGCCTGGATGGTGACGTCGAGCGCGGTCGTGGGCTCGTCGGCAATCAGCAGCGCGGGTTCGCACGCGAGCGCCATCGCAATCATGACGCGCTGACACATCCCGCCAGAGAGCTGATGCGGATAACGCCCGGCGACGCGGCGCGGCTCCGGCAACCCGACGCGTTCGAGCAGCTCGACCGCCCGCGCGCGTGCGGCGCCGTAGCGCATGCGCCGATGCGCTCGCAGGACCTCGGCGATCTGCTCACCGCACGAGAACACCGGATTCAGCGACGACGCCGGCTCCTGGAAGATCATGGCGATGCGGCTGCCGCGCAACCGACGCAGGCCCTCCGGCGACAGCGCGCGCAGACTGCGGCCCTCGAAGAGCACGTCGCCGGCGACGATGCGTCCGGGCTCGGGCACCAAGCCCAGGATGGACAGCGCCGTCATCGTCTTGCCGCAACCCGACTCGCCCACCAGACCGAGCACGTCGCCGCTTTGCATCGACAGGCTCACGCCGTCGACCACGGGGGCCGTGCCGTGCTCGGTTTCGAACGTGGTGCGCAGGTCGCGCAGCTCCAGGAGCGGGGCGTCGTGTCGCGCCTGTGCCATCTCTCTAGACCTCGTGACGTGCGCGCGAGCGAGGATCGACGACGTCGCGCAAGCCGTCGCCGAGAAGGTTGTACGCCAGCACCGTGAGCGCGATCGCGACCCCCGGGAACGTCGCCAGCCACCAAGCGCTGCGCCATGCACCGCGTGCCTCGTTCAGCATGGCGCCCCAGCTGGGGGTCGGCACCTGCACGCCCAGTCCGAGGAACGACAACGTGCTCTCCGCGAGGATCGTGTTGCCGATCATGAGCGTCGCCGACACCAGCACCGGCGCGATCGCGTTGGGCAGAATGTGCAACGCGAGAACGCGCCACGTCGGAGCGCCGCTCAAGCGCGCCGCCTGCACGAACTCCATCTCGCGCAGGCTGAGCACCTGCGCACGCACCAGCCTTGCGGTGGACATCCATCCTGTCAGCCCCAGCACGGTGACCACGAGCCAGATCGACGGTCCCCAGAGCGCGATGATGAGCAGCACGAGAAAGATGCGCGGAAATGCCAGCAACAGGTCGACGCCGCGCATGAGAACGCCGTCGATGCGCCCTCCTGCATAGCCGGCGATCAGGCCGACGCACGTCCCCAGCAGCACCGCGAGCGCCACGGTGACCACGCCGACGGCGAGCGAGATTCGCGCGCCATACAGAAGTCGCGAAAGCAGGTCGCGCCCGATCTCGTCCGTGCCCAGCCAATATGTCGCGCTGGGGGCCTGCAGCTGCATCTTCTCGAAGGCGAACGGATCGTGCGGGGCCAGAAGCGGGGCGAGCAACGCCACGAGCAGGAGGAGAACGACCACGCAGGCGCCCGCCATGGCGCTCGGGCTGTGTGCGAACGTGCGCGCCGCCCGCTGCCCCGGCGAGGCATCGGGCCACGACGACGCCAGGATCGAAGCGTCGGCGCGCGCGGCGAGCAGGCCGAGCACGGGAAGCAGCAGCAGAACGCACGCCGCGACCACCGTGTCGGCGCGCGGCTCGTGCAACCGTTCCAGCGTACGCGGCACCAACGCCACGAGAAGCGCGAGCGGCGCCGCGACGCACGCCGCGTTTCCCACCGCGCGCAGGCGCCGGCCGGCGCGCCAGGCCGTGCGCCCGGGCCAAGCACTCTGCTGTGGCGTTGCGTGGGTGCGCTGCACGTTCACGCCTCCAGTCGGATGCGCGGATCGAGCAGCGCATAGGTCACGTCGGTGAGCAGGTTGCCCAGCACCACCACGACGCCGGAGAGGAAGGTCGTCGCCAGAATCACCGGGTAGTCGCGTTGCGCGATGGCGTCCAGGGTCAGCGTCCCCATGCCCGGCCACGAGAAGACGTGCTCGACCACGATCGTCCCGCCCACGAGACCCGGCAACGAGAGCCCCAGCAGCGTGACCACGGGGAGCACGGCGTTGCGCATGGCGTGCTTCCCCACCACGGTGCGTTCCGGCAGTCCCTTGGCGCGCGCCGCACGTACGTAATCGTGAGACAGCACCTCGAGGAGTCCGGCGCGCATGAAGCGCAACGTCGACGCCGCCCCCCCGACGCCCAGCACGCACACCGGCAGGACGAGGTGGCGCAGATCGTCGAGCACGCGCGCACCCCAGCCGAGGCTCGCGTGGTCGAGGCTCTGCATCTGGCCGGGCGGGAACCAGTGCAGGTTCCACGCAAATGCAAGCAGGAGCATGATGCCGAGCCAGAAGTTGGGCAGCGAATAGAGCAGGAGCGCCGACACGCGCAGCGCGCTGTCCGTCCAACGACCGCGGCGCACGGCGGCCCACACCCCGAGCGCGATGCCGAGCGCGAAGCGCACGCCGAGAGCCCACAGACCCAGGCGCAGCGTGTTCGGCAACGCCTGCGCCACGAGCTCGCGCACCGGCCGCTGCGCCGCAACGCTGATGCCGAAGTCGAACTCCCAGAGCACCGCGCGCAGCCAGCGCACGTACTGCACCGGCAGCGGCTGGTCCAAGCCGAAGCGCTCGCGCAAGGCTTCGATCATGCGCGGGTCGACATCGGGCTCGACGAAGCGCTGCAGGGGATCACCCGGTGCGATGTGGACGACGAAGAAGACGACGGTCAAGAGCGCGAAGACGAGCAGGACGGACGCCAGGACTCGACGCAGCAAAAACGCCAGCATGATCCTCCGTCGGACGCGGGCTGCCCTTGGCGCGGGCCCGGGGCGGCATCGCCACGCGCCGCCAACACTATAAGCGGCACGTCTCCGTAGAAAAGAAACGTCTCCGCAGACGAGCGGCCCGTCCTCGAACAGACCGCTCTCGGAATCCCGCCCCTGTTCACGGAGCCCCGGCGGCGCGCTGCTCGGCGCGCGGAATCCACCATTCAGGCTGGTTCCTGAAGGTCGAAAGGACCGACGGCCGCACC
>JBFJHN010000437.1:0-3863 GCA_041613275.1 Candidatus Krumholzibacteriia bacterium
ACGGCACGACGGTGGACGCTTTCTACGTGCGCAGCGAAGCCGGAGGCACCGCTGCGGACGTCGCCCCGAACGGCGCCGCGCCCGAGCTGAGCCGGGTCACGCTCGTCCCCGGAAATCCCATGCGCGGGGCCGTGACCGTGCGCTACACG
This sequence comes from Candidatus Krumholzibacteriia bacterium, assembly GCA_041613275.1. GTDB lineage: Bacteria > Krumholzibacteriota > Krumholzibacteriia > JBFJHN01. Next base: position 150 of record JBFJHN010000437.1, read on the forward strand.
CTGGCGCGCGCCACCCCGCTGCGCGTGAGCGTCCACGACGCGCGCGGACGGCTCCTGCATGCGGAAACCGTGGGAGCACACGCACTCGGGACGCAGCGCTGGCGCTGGGAGCCCGACACGACGGGGCGCGGCGCTTCCCCCGGGGTCTACTTCGTCCGACTGGCAACTTCGAAGGTCACACGCACGTTGCGCGTGGTGTGGCTGCGGGATGGCGATTGACCGCCGCGCGTTGCGCACCTCGAGGCATCTTCGCGTCAGCGCTTGCGCGTTCGATAGATCGACTTGACGCCACCCCAGGTTTCGCGCGACACCGATGTCGGTGCCCGCGAGATGCGATGGATCGTCCCGAAGATTGAACACACGTACACGCCGTCCGGGCCGGTGTCGATGTCGGTCACGGTGCCGAAGCCGCTTCCGAACAGGAAGAACGTGCGCTCGGCCGCCGTGTCGGCGACGCGATCCATCGTCTCGGGCGTCGACAGAACGACGTCGGTGCGCTCGGAGTTGGGCTCGAAGCGGTAGATGCTGCCGTGGTTGCTGTCGCCGACGAGGAGATCGTGCGTGTACTCCGCACCCAGCACGTCCGTGCGCACGAAGTGAACGGTGGTCACGCCGATGGGCGTCCGCCACGAGAACAGCGGGTCGGCATATGTCGATCCGGTCACGTTCCACAGATCGTCGACGCCGCTCGGATCCTCCGAGTCGGGTCCGATGAGCGGCTCCCAGCCGCTGTTGAACCCGGGGACGACGCGGTTGAGCTCGTCCATGCGATTCGGGCCGTTCTCGGTCTGCCAGAGGACCTGCGTCAACGGATCGAAGTCCAAACCGAAGCTGTTGCGAATGCCGTACGCGTACACCTTGCGCATGGCGCCACCCATCGGGCTGAAGGGATTGTCCGACGGGTCCGCGCCATCGTCTTCGACACGAAAGATGATGCTGGTGTCGTCCGGTGGCGCGCCGAGCGGGAAGTTCTGCAGCTGTCCGTTGCGGTTGAGATCCCCGATGACGCCATACAGCTTGTCGTCCGGGCCGAACAGGATGATGCCCCCGTCGTGGTTCGGTCCGGGGGTCACGGGCAGCGTGAGGATGCTCGTGCGGCCGACCAGCGCGCTTCCCGTCCAGGTGTAGCGATCGACCCGGTGCGCCTGGACCTCGCTCGTGTTGAACGAGTCCTCTCCCGTGCTGCTCTCGGTGAAGTACAGGTACACCCAGGCGTTGGTCGCGTGCGCGGGATGAAGCGCGATGCCCAGGAGCCCGCGCTCGCTGACGCGGTTGACGGGGAGGTCGAGAACCGTGGCCTGAACGACGCCGTCGCGCACGTGCACGACGTGCCCGGTTCCCTTCTCGATCACCAGAAGCTCGAGCGGCGCCCCGGGGGCCGTCGGCAGGAACACGAAGCCCGTGGGCTGTTGCAGTCCGGTCACGTAGGGCGTCACGCGCAGATCCGGGTCGACCAGCTGCTGGGCTCTCATCGCAGTCGCGGAGAGCATGAGCGCGAGCAACGCACACGCGAACGGGGCCGAGAACACGCGTTCTTTGCAACCTGCGGCATCCATGCGACGAAGAATACACCAAGCCCAGGCGTGCACCAAGCCGGCAGTGTCCTCGACCGTTGCGCGCCCGCCGCGCGACGCGCACACTGATCGCTCGACCACAGAACCGCACCGGAAGGAGCGCGACGTGCACAAGGAACTTCTCGAGGCCTGGCAAACCAACAACCGGATCAATCTCTTCCTCGTCGACAAGATCAGCGCTGCCGGAATGAAGTGCACGTTGTCGAAGCGGGGCGGACGCGACGTCGCAGGCCAGCTTGCTCACCTGCACAACGTGCGGGTCTGGCATCTCGAAAAGCGCGCTCGCGACCTTGCCACGGGGCTCACGATCTTCGAAACAAAGGTTTCGCCGAGCAAGGCGCAGCTGAAAAAGGCGTTCAAGGCTTCAGGATCCGCCGTGGAGACGTTCTTGGCCGACGTCTTGGCGGGCCGCCCCAAACGGCGCGGCTTCAAGAAGGGAATCTTCACGACGCTTGCCTACTTGGTGGCACACGAGAGCCACCACCGCGGCAATGTCCTGTTGACCCTCAAGGAGCGCGGCCACGCTTTGGCCAAGAACGATGCGTACGCCATCTGGGGCTGGGACCAGATGTGACGGAGTTGGCGCGCCAACGTCACGCTCCCCACCTTCGCGACCTCCGGCCTTGGTTGCTCGTCACCCGATCCGCGATGTCTGGGATACGTTTGTTGGTTTGCGCATGCGCAGCTCCAAGAACCACGTTTCGCAGCGATTCGGAACGCTGCCAAGACATCGTGGACTCAGCGTTCGCGCGGCAGCTCGCCTCGCGCTTCCAGGTAGGCGCGTTCGATGGTTGCAGAAACGAAGTCGTGGAAGACGCGTTCCGCGACGTCGTCGGTCACGAGAGCGTCACGAAACGAATCCAGTCGGATGGCAGACTGCGTTTCTTCCAGAGTGCGGCCCTCTGCGACGAGCTGCTTCGTCTGGGCGACGATGTCCTCGAGCATCGCGCGCACGAGCTGCATGTGCTCCTTCCCATGCCGGATGCGCCCGTGGCCCGGGACGACGGTGTCGAAGTCCAGCGCTTCGAGCTCGCGCAGCGTCTCGATCCATGCAGCGGGATAGCCGTGCCCCCCGTACGGCAGATCGTCGAGAAGATCTCCGGTCACCAGAATCCCGTCCTCGGGGAGGAACAGCACGACGTCGCCGCGCGTGTGCGCACGAAACGGCAGGAGTACGACGCGGCGCGTCCCCAACCGAAACGTATCCGGCGCGCTGATGCCGCGCGTCGGCGGCACCCATTCCTGCCGGCGTCCCGTCGCCAAGCGTTCGCGCGCGCGCTCGATGCGTCCGGCAAGATCCTCGCGCTGCTCCGGCGTCATCGACGCTCCGTCCTCCGCCACGCCTTCGTCCAGCCGTGTCACGGCCCTGTCGATGGCCTCGGCTAGCCGCTCCATGTCGTCTTCGTGTTGGGGTCGAGCGCGCTGGACGAGGTCGTCCGCCACCGTCGCGTGCGCCACGATCGCGAGCGCGTCACCGAAGGCTCTCCGGTACGTTGCATTGCCTTGCGTGTGGTCGCCGTGCCAATGCGTGTTGACGAGCGTCACCGACTCGGGTGCGAAGCGTTCGCGAACGTCGTCGACGACCTGGCGAACGAACGTGGCGTTGGCCTGCGCATCCACCACCAGCACCGACGAGGGACGCTGCGCGGTTTCCGGAGCGTGAACGACGAACGAGTTCGAGTCGCTGAAGCGCAACGGCTCGGGCTGGAGAACCGCGAACACGCCCTCCGCCAGCTCCACCCAGCGCGGCGAGGCGTCGTCCGCAAACCCCGGCGCGGCTGTGGCAAGCACCGACAACAGACACGCGATGCCTCGCGTGCGCACCCGCGGCATCGGTCGCGCGAGAAAAGCTCGCGTGGAACGCAATGGAAACCCCTTCTCCGTGTGGCTCGGTCGCCCGCCCATCACATCGGTGGCGTCGAATGCCAGAGATCTTCGGCCGCAGCCAGATCGAACAGTCGTGCGGCACGACGCAGCGCGTCCTGCCGGTCGGCAGCGTCAACTTGCTTCGACCGGATCCACTCCACCTTGGCGCGTACGACAGCGCGATAGCGCACGAAGAAAGGCAGCACGTTTCGCAGCGTGGAATCTGCCGACTCCTGCGCGTAGCGTGCGACGAAACGTCCCGCCAGATCGCGTC
>JBFJHN010000438.1:0-3861 GCA_041613275.1 Candidatus Krumholzibacteriia bacterium
ACCGCAGAGACACGCGTCCCCGGCGCGTCATCCGGAACGCGAGCTGGTGGTCGGCCTGGCCGAAGGCGTGTCCCGCGGCACAGGTGGGGGCTTCGTGCCGTTGTCCGAGGCGCATTTGGCCCCCGGAACGCGGCGCGCTTTCGCGGCCGCGCGCGTTGCGGCAATCGGCGCGCCGTTTCCCGAGTGCCGGACCACGGCATGTGCGACCGAGCAGGACGAGCAATGGTGTGCAAGCGTGTCGCGCGTGGTGGTGCTTCGTTTCAACCATGCCCGCACCGCGCGTCGTGCGGCCCAAGACCTCGCCGCGGCGCCGGGCGTAGAGTTCGCGCTGCCCGCGGCCCCCTACGTCGTCCCGCGTGAGACGGCGTTCTTCGTACGGGTGGATGTCGGCGAAGGTCAACGCTTCACGCCGGGCGGTGCCTTCGGGGTGGAGCTTTCCAAGCCGGCGCGCCTGCGGATCGAGCTGCAAGACGTCTCGGGACGCACGTTGCGCACGCTGCACGACGCTTTCGTTGCGGCCGGCACACATCAGGTGCATTTGAGCGAACCACGCAAGGCAAACGCCGGTGGCTCGGCTCCGGAAGGCGGCCTGTACACGCTGCGCGTGCGCGCGGGGGGGTCCGAGGCGAAATACAAGGTGGTGATGGCGGACGAGTGAGTCGGCTAGAATGGAGTCGCTCGCACGTCCCCGAAGCAGGAATCCTCGAGCCCTGCGTCGATTGCCCCATCGGGCGTAATGCCTCGGCAGGTGACGGTCTGGTGGCCGAAAACAGAAAAGGCACGCGCATGCCTTCCGGCGACGAGCGAAGGAAGTCCGGAATGCACATGGACCGCGCGTCGAGCTCCACCGTGACACGTCTGTCCAGCTACTACCGACTCCTCGGCGAGCTCGAGGTCGAGCGTGTCGAGACGGTTTCGTCCACGCAGCTGGCCGAGCGCGGCAGCATCACGTCGGCGCAGGTGCGCAAGGATCTATCGTTCTTCGGCAACTTCGGCCGTCGCGGCCTGGGCTACAACGTCGTGCAGCTGCGGCGCAAGCTCGGCGAGATCCTCGGCCTCAGCCGGCATTGGCGCGTGGCGCTTCTCGGTGCTGGGAACCTGGGGTTGGCGCTCTTCGCGTATCACGCGTTTCAAGAGCAGGGCTTTTGCATCGAGGCGGTGTTCGACAGCGATCCGAAGAAGGTCGGGCGCAAGTGGGGCGGCATCGCCATCCGCGACATCGCCGAGCTCGGGCCGACCGCACAGCGCGAGCCCTTCGACATCGCGATCATCGCCGTGCCGGGGAACGCGGCGCAGGAGGTTGCCGACGTCGCCGTTGCGGCGGGGATCCGCGGGATCCTGAACTTCGCCCCGGTCAAGCTGAACATCCGCGACGACGTCGCGCTGCGTGACGTCGACCTTTCGATCGCCATGGAATCGTTGAGCTACGCTCTCGTGAAATGAACGAGCGCAACGTGCGGACGCAGCAGCTGTTGCGACGCGCACCATTGTGTCTTTGCCGTCGAGGATGAGCCGTGCCGTTGATGAGCTTGAGCCGAGTGGGTTTCGACTACGGGCGCGAGGCGTTGTTGCGTGACGTCACGCTCGACCTCGAGCCGGGCGAGAAGGCGGCGCTCGTGGGCATCAACGGGAGCGGCAAGTCGACGTTGCTTCGCATCCTGGCAGGGGAGCTGGAGCCCGACAGCGGAGAACGTTCGATCACGCGACATGCGCGCATCGTGTCGCTTCCGCAGGAAACGACCGCAGAAGGTGAAGGCACGCTGCTCGAGTGGGTGACTGGTGCGCGTGACGATCTCGACGCGGTGACGAGCGCGCTGCAGGACATGCAACGTCGGCTCGAGGCGGGCGAAATGCTGCAAGGAGCCGAGCTCGAGCGCTACGGCGACCTCCAGCACCGCTTCGAGATGTTGGGCGGTTACGCGCACGGCTCGACCGTGGAGGCGGCGCTGCACGGATTGGGATTCCGCGACGAGGATCTGCACAAGCCCGTGTCGGTGCTCTCGGGGGGCGAACGTCGTCGCGCGGCGCTGGCAGCCGTGCTGGTGCAGGGCGGCGATCTCTTGCTGCTCGACGAGCCCACGAATCATCTGGATCTCGACGCGCTCGAATGGTTGCAGGGCTTCGTCACCGCGAGCCCGAGCGCCATGCTCATCGTCTCGCACGACCGCTACTTCCTGGATCACACGGTGAGCTGTGTGTGGCACCTGTCGCGCTCCACCATGATGCGCTGGACGGGCAACTACTCGAAGTTCGTGCGCGAGTACGAGGCGTGGGTGTCCCAGGAAGAGGTGGCGTACAACCGCCAGCAGCACGAGATCCGCAAGACCGAGGACTTCATTCGCAAGAACATCGTGGGGCAGAAGACGAAGCAGGCGCAGAGCCGTCGCAAGAAGCTCGAGAAGCTCGAGCGGCTGGACAAGCCGCGCGAGGAACGCACGCGCTTCCGACTGCGGCTTGGGACACGCGCCCGCGGCGGCAACGTGGTTCTGAACGCGCGCGGGCTGAAGCATCAGTTCGGCGAACGCGTTCTGTTCGAAGACCTCGACCTGCACGTTGCGCGCGGCGACAAGCTGGGAATCGTCGGACCGAACGGCTCGGGCAAGACCACGCTGCTCAAGATCCTCGCGCGCCGTCTGAAGCCCAGCGCCGGCGAGGTGAAGCTGGGCACCGGCATCGACATGGGCTACTTCGATCAGGAGCTGGACTTCGTGGGCGATGCCCCCACCCTCATGGAGGAGATCTGGCGCGTCGACCGTTCGTTCAAGGAAGAGGACGTGCGCACGAACCTGGGTGCGTTCGGCTTTGGGGAAGATTTCGTCGATCGACCCGTGCGCGTGCTGTCGGGCGGTCAGCGCAGCCGGCTGGGTCTGCTGAAGCTGGTGCTGATGCAGCACAACTTCCTGGTCCTCGACGAGCCGACGAACCATCTGGACCTCGACTCGGTCGAGCTGCTCGAGGAGGGATTGCGCGACTACAAGGGGACTCTGCTCTTGGTGTCGCACGATCGCCTGCTGCTCTCTCGCGCGGTCGACGAGCTGTTGATCCTGACGGCGGCGGGTGCGCGGCGCTTCCACGGCGGCTATGAGGATTACGTGCAGTCGCTGGACGGCAAGCCGCTTTGGAGCGAGATCGAGGCGTTCGAGAGCGCGCGTCGCGAACGGCAGCGGCAGGACGCGCCGCGGGCGCGCCGGACGGTCTCTTCCGCCAACCGGGAAGCGCGCGCGGCGCCGGAGACTGCGAACGCAGGCGCCGACGGCGACGGGCAGGCGCCGCGTGTGAGCAAGAACACGCTCGCGCGCCTTCGCAAGGAGCTCGACACGCTCGAGGACACGGTGGTCTCGCTCGAGGTGGATGTCGAAGAGCTCGAGGAGACGCTGGCACGCGCGGCGGAGCTCCCGCGCGAGGACATCGCGACGGCGTCGCGCCGCCACGCCGAGAAGAAGAAACAGCTCGCAACGCGCTACGCGGAGTGGAACGATTTGACGGAGCGCATCGAGACGACGACGCGACTCCTCGAAGAGCAAAAGAACAGCAAGCGCAAGCGCTGAAGGAGATGGGTGAAACGTAAACGCAACCATCACCGCGCACGGCGGCCATCGGTCGCTCCACCGCCCGACCTGGGCGTCCTCGACAGTGGAGCTTCGTCCCCGCCCGCGCGCCGGCGCGGCGAAGTGGACCTGGGATTGGATGCCCAGGCGCGCGATCGATCCTGGCGACGTGGCCGCGTGGAGGAACGCTGCGTCATCGTAGGCGTCGTGCTGCCGCACGACACGCGCGACCAGGGGGAGAGGAACCTGGACGAGCTGCAACGTCTGGCGTCGACTGCGGGCGCCGCGACGCTGGCGCGCTTGATCCAGGAGC
>JBFJHN010000439.1:0-3859 GCA_041613275.1 Candidatus Krumholzibacteriia bacterium
CGAGGTCGCGTTGTCCGATCCCGCAGCGGGCAAGATGTTCGGCAACTTCTTCGGCGGGTTCAACGTGACTGGGATCCTGCAAGCGTTCCCCGCGAGTTCTGGACAGACCTACACCTTCACAGGGTACTCGCACGTTCGGTCCGGAGACCCGATGATCGGTGTCGGCCCTCCGAACGACAACTGGGCCGTCATGAAGATCGCATTCTTCGACGCTCCTGCGGGCGGAAACGAGATCGGCGGTGCCGAGGTCACGATCGCTTCGGGCTTGACGCCGCAAGACGAGTGGATTTTCAACACCGTGACGGGCACGGCCCCGTGCGGCACCCAGCGCGTCGAAGCGCTCTTCCTGTATCTTCAGCCGTTCTTCGACGGCGGCGCCGTTTTCGTGGACGATGCAACGTTTGGGCTCGAAGCACCGACCGAGGTGGCTCTCGATGTGAAGCCGCAGTCGTGCCCGAACCCCGTGAACGTGGGGTCCCGAGGCAAGCTGCCGGTCGCGATCATGGGCACGATGGGCTTCGACGTCGCTCAAATCGACCCGTCATCGTTGTTGCTGGAATGCGTCGCGCCCATGGCCACACAGTTCGATGACGTGGGCGCACCGTTCTGGGATGGGGGTTGCGGCTGCAGCATGGACGGGCCGGATGGCTCCATGGATCTGCTGCTCCTGTTCCGCACCCAAGACATTGTGGCCGTTCTCGGTGGGGACACCGAACAAGAAGTGCGGTTGACTGGAAAGCTGTGGGATGGCACGAACATCGAGGGACGGGATTGCATCCGCCTCGTGCCGGTCCAGCGTGGACGTGGCGGGGTCGACAAGCCGGACGTTCTCGATGCCAGCTGGGGGACCGTCAAGCGCATCTACAGGTGAGTCCACATCGGCGTTCCGCACGCCCCGATTTCCCCATGATCTCTGCGCTTCATGAGGTCGAACGAGAAGCCCGGCCGACAGCCGGGCTTCTTGTTGCGTGGAACTTCAAGTCGAGTCCAAGAATGGTTTGGACTCGCGCCGCGCGCTTGACATGCGGGTCTGCAGGAATGACGTTAGGCTGAGGAAGCTGGTCACGGGCAGCCCTGAAATGGAGGAGCGTCGCGACATGACACCTCGACAGATTCGGGCGCGCAGCGCTTTCGGGCAGCTGGTAGCTCTTTGCTTTGCCGTGGCGGCCTGCAGTTCCTCGAAGAGTGAGCCTCCTGTGGAGAGGCAGAGTGCAACTGCCGACGGTCAGGCCAAGTATGTGTTGAGCGTTTCGGACACTCTGGGATTGTCACGCGCGATCTTTGCCGCCGGGTGTTTCTGGTGCGCAGAAACGGCGTTCGAGGACGTCGAAGGCGTCAAAGCGGTGATTTCCGGTTTCGTGGGCGGGCCCGAGACCGACCCCTCCTACAAGGATGTGGCCTACGGGAAGACCGGCCACACGGAAGCCGTTTTGGTGACGTTCGATCCAGAGGTCGTTTCGTACGAGAAGCTGCTACACATCTTCTGGGTGAACCACGACCCGACGACCAACGACCGTCAGTTCTGCGATCGTGGTCGGCAGTATCGTCCCGGAATCTTCTACGTCAGCGCAGAGCAGAAACGCCTGGCGGAGGCGTCGGTCGCCTGGGCCCAGGCGCGCGCACAGTTCGACGCGCCCATCGTCACTGAGATCGCGCCGGCCTCACCGTTCTGGCCCGCCGAAAACTACCATCAGGATTTTTACAAGAAGAGTCCGGTGCGCTACTTCAGCTATCGACGCGGCTGCGGTCGCGACGCACGACTGCGTCAGCTGTGGGGAGATGCAGTGACCGAGCACACAGCCGAAGCGACGCCGTAGATGTTTCGGCTGGCGCGGCCGTTCGCGTCTGGCCGACCTTGCGAATCGTCGCATGGGACGCCGAGTCCTTCTAAGGTTGGTGTGGCCTCAGCGCATCACGGAGCAATAGGCTCTCCCCCACCTCCAGAAGGCGTAAGCGATCGCCCAGCGCGTTCTCGACTCTTTCGTAATGGCGCGGTCGCTTGCGTTCATCGAGGAAGAAGTAGCCGAACACGCCGAAGTGCAGTGGAACCACCATGGGTGCGGTCAACGCGTTGGCCGCCTGCACGGCCTCGTCCGCGCTCAGGTGCTTGTTGTTGATGTTCAGGAGCGCGACATCGGGGCCGTGATCCCGTGCGACGTGCTCGAAGCCTTCGAAGAAGTCCGTGTTGCCACTGTAGAAGATGGACCCGAGTGACGTGTCGATCACGTAGCCCAGCGCGCGTCCGTCGGGTCCGGCATTCAGGCTCCAGCGGCCGCCGGGATGCTCCGCCGCAACGGCGGTGATCGTGCCTCCGGAAAAGTTGTACGTGTCGCCCGGGCGCATCACGCGCACCGGATTTGTCAACTTGTCGAGATGCTCGGCAGCAGGCTCCGGACAGAGAATCAGCGTCGAATCGGGAAACGTCGCCAGCGTCGGCGGGCTCAGATGGTCTTTGTGTGCGTGCGAGATGAGCACGACGCGGGCGCGGGCGTACGAAGCGCGTGGCGGAGCCGGCACCTTGCGGGAACGAATGAACGAGAACAACGCCTTGTCGAACACGGGGTCGGTCACGATCCCATATCCACCGATGTCGACATAGCACGAGGCGTGGCCCCAGAAAGTGATGGCATCCCGCGGCGGCGGCGGGAACAAGTCAGCATCGACGCGGGCGAGCTTGGCGCTGCAACCCGATGTGGCCGCAGCGAGGCAGGCAAGAGACACGGCTGATCTCAGGGGTTGCGTCCGTATCAACACACGCAACCTTTCGATCCACGGACAGGCTTCGGCCAGAATGAACGCGTCGCCCGTGAGATGCAAGCGTTGATGCTGCGTCCGAGCTCAGCGGGGACCGCGGCCGTGCTGCTCGAGAGCGCCCGCGAGGTCGGTGCAGTCCCCCGCGGCCCCTGCAGCACGGGCCCGAAGAGCCATCGCCAGAGCGCTCGGCGTGTCGAGCGCAAACCCGCGCCGGCTCTGTTCCGTGTGCACGGCGCGATAGTCGCGAGGAATCCGCAGCATCCAGTTCTCCTCGTGCACCGTACCGGGACGATTGTAGATCTCCGTCATCCCCAACCAGTCCGCAAAGAACACTTTGACTTGACGCGCCGGCCCCGCGAAGAGATCGGCGAACATCGCCTGGCACAGAGCGCCGTCATCGGCGTTGAAACGCTCGATCAGCGCGGGAGCGTTCTCGGACGGCGACGCAAGCCGCGCGGCGAGATACACTGCCCATCCTTCGCGCACGTGGCGCGTCCACGTGGGCAACACCAGCGCCAGGGACGGGGTGTCGTGTGTGCCGACCATGATCCAGTCCTGAGGCCGTGCCGTTTCGCTGCGGTAGGGATCGGTCCGATCCGTGGGGTCGGCCTTCTGCGTCACCCGAAATCGGCCGAGCCCATGCCGTTCGAGAACCTGGCGAAGAGGTTCGGGGCACGTGCTCAAGACCTCGCACGCAATGTCGCGCCGCTCCAAGCCACGCTCGCGCACCACGTCCATCACGAGGTCGAACGCCACCGCGTAGCGCTCGACCTGCTCGTCCGAGAGTTCGCGCACCCAATCATCCGCGTAGCGCGGGTGACCGGCGGGCGCCAGCTGGGCCGGTCGAACGATGGCGAACGTCGCCAGCTCGGGATGATCGTCCACGTGGGGCGACGAGAAGAGCCGCGCGCCGGCGCGCACGGCGGGGAGCGGCTCCGGAGCATCGGCGCGGTACACCCAAGGACAGACGAGCCCGTGAGGATGGTCGACGCGTAGTCCGTCGTACTCCCCGAGCAGCTTTTCAATACGCCGTCGCAGAAACTCCAGCGCCGGGCCCGGCGCACGCCGGTGGGTATCCCGGTACCGGCTCGGGTGCACCACGGGA
>JBFJHN010000440.1:0-3825 GCA_041613275.1 Candidatus Krumholzibacteriia bacterium
GTGGCGCAGGGTGATGACCTGTCCTTCTTCGCCCACCGTCACACCGCTTCCCGACCGCACCGGTCGAAAGCCCGGATAGAGCTCCTTCTCGGCCGTCTCCCGCCAGGCGCTGTCCTGGGAATCGGCGGCTGCGGTCTCGCGTACGTAGCTGGTCACGACGACGACGCTCGGGAACACGTTCTCGGCGATGTCGGCGAAGACGTCCTGCATCTGCGTCATCATTTGGAGCGCCGACGGGCGGGACGAACTCTTGGCGTCGTCCTGAGCCTGGACCGCGACCGAGAAGGTGATCGAGAGCGCGAAGACGAGCATGAGTCGAGGAATCGCGCGTCGTGTTCCCATGCAGCTTCTCCCCCCTCCGCAGGCAGGATAGACAGCGCGAATCCGAAGCGTCCACGAGTTTTGCGCCCGTGCTGGCGAACCGACCGCAGTCGATGTGGAATCCTCGTTCTGCCTGGACGTCTGGCATACACGTTGCGAATTCCAAGCCGGTCCTGCGGAACCGATGCGTCTGCAGCGACACCGCCACCTGGCATGCGCGAGCGCAGGCTTCGCGCAGGCGCCTGGTGGTTTGCGCGCATTGCGACGGGGCAATCGCCCCACACCTCTTCCTCACGGATGGATCTCGTGCGTTCCGGCCGGCGTTTCCTGCACCGCTCGAGCGTGGTCACCGTCGCGCTGTTCTTGCCGCTTCTGACCGCCGACGCCGGCGGTCCGCGCGGCGATCGCGCCGACGTCGCGGCTGCCGGCGCAGCCGCACCATCCGCAGCTCGAGACCTGTCCAAGGGCGAGACGTCGACCGACACCGTGCATCGCGCGCTGGGCATCTTGAACTATGTGCTCGGGGACTATCCGATCGCGGTCGGACCCGAAGGCGAGATTCTCAACGACCTCGAGTACCGCGAGCAGATCGTGCTCCTCGAACGCGTGCATGACATCTTGACCGAGGCCGGCCCAGAGCCGCGTGCTCTCGACATGCGCGATCCTCGTCTCGACCCGCTGCGGCAATCGTTGCACGAGCTGCGCGAGCTCGTGACGCAGGCGCGCCCTCCCGAGTTGGTCATCCCGCGCGTGCGCGGCCTGCGCGACGATCTGGTTTCGAGCTTCGACCTGCAGCTTGCACCGCGCGCGCTGCCTTCGGTCGCACGCGGCCGCACGCTGTACCGCGCGGCCTGCGCAACCTGTCACGGACCGGTGGGACGCACACAGACGGCGCTCGCCGAGCAGCTGGACCCGCGGCCGACGGACTTGCTCTCACGCCACCTGGATCAAACGTTGTCGCCCTATCAAACGTTCAACGTGGTCACGTACGGGGTGGAAGGCACCGCGATGCCGGCGTTCGTTGCGTTGACCGAGGCCGAGCGCTGGGACCTGGCTTTCTACGTCATGGCCATGCGCCAGCGCGCTGCGCCACGCAAGAGCGACACCCACGTCGACGTTCCGCTGCGCGTCCTGGCTCGCTCGACCGACGCCGACCTGGCGCGATGGCTTGCCGACCGCGGTGTCCCCGCCGAGCGCCGCGCCGCCGAGGTGGCCCGCCTCCGACGTCAGCCCCACCTCTCGAACAGCGATTGAGCGACTCCCGCTGCGGGAGCGCACGCGCCGCGCGTGTGTTGGCGTGCGTTCAGGCGTGCTCGAACACGATGCTGCGCAGCAAGAACGATCGCTCACGCTGATCGGGCGAGTCGGCGTCGACGGGAACGGTTTGGGAAGAGCGCAGCGTCAGCGTGGTCGACGCGCCTGCGTCGAGCGTCAGGGGAAGCTCGATTTCGAACCTCCCCGGCGCTTCGTGCTCGACGGTGACCTCGACGTCGCCGGCGGTGAGCGTGATGCGCGTAGGATCGGTGAGATCTTCGGGGACGAACCCTTCCAAACGCACTCGCTGGACAGCGCGTTCGGCGCGAAGGGACACGCGGCAGAGCGACGTCACCCAGCCGTCGTGATGAAAGCCCGAGGCCGCCGCACGCTGCACCACGTAGCCCTGAAGCGGCATGCGCACCGACTGCAGCACGGTGCCGTGGTACTCCTGAAGTCGTTGGAATGCAGCGCTGCGTTCGAGCTCCTTGCGCTGGTGCAGCTCCAGGAACATGTCACGCTTGCGCACGAGCCACTGCAGCTCCTGGACGTCCTCGGCGCTCAGCACGTGCCCCGGCTGGATGTGACGCGGAAGCGGGCGCTGGACGTAGAACGTCGCGTGCGAGGGTGCGATCTCGTCGGCGGGGCGCTCGCGCGTGTAGAAGTAGATCGACAGCGAGCGGCGCGTCAGATGCTTCTTGTCGGGCGGGAGCTGAATGCGCGGGAATCCGTGCCACGAGTGCTCGTTGGTCTCGAACAGCACGCAGCGGTTCAGCCGCAGTCCGTAGGTGACGATCTCGTTGCGCTCGGGATCACGCGGATTGGAGTGGAACTCGACGTTGCCGCCCCATGCGTCCTGCCACTCCGGGTTCAAGAACACGAGCGCGTTGAGCCTGCGATGCCAGCCGTGGCGCTCGTCGTAGTTGAAGTCGACGTGTGGATCGAGTTCCTGACCGTCGACGTTCTCGTGCGTTCCACCGCCGTACATCTCGTCGTCGTGCAGGAGATCGGAGATGCCGGTGACGGTCGAGAAGAACTCGCGGAACGCGGGCGACGCGATGCCTTCCTGGATACGCGCGTAACGCGGACCGACGGCGCGGAGATCCTCCCACACGGCCTTGCCGCCCACGCTGCCCAGCTCGTTCATCGCCTTCTCGGCCGTGAACGGTGGGAAGTCCTCGACCAGCGCCTTCAGCACTTCCGGCTCGAAGAAGTCGTCGATGACCACGTGCTTGAAGGGCCAGGCGTTCGCAAAGCTGTCGCGATGCCGTCCGATCTGCGCTCGCGCCGATGCGCTGATCACGTCGATCCTCCCCGCACAAACGCGCCCACGAAAATTCCCGTGCGACCCGACCCGTGCGTCCCAGGGCGTACGTCACCAGACCGACGTTCGTCGACGTAAGGGTCCCCCTCGCCGGTCACCGGCAGCCGGAGCGCATGAATCGTGCCCTCGCTCGGACAGGCGACGTCACGCGCTGCGGCGCGTCCGCGGCGCGCGCGACCTCCACGCAAACGGGCCGCCCGATGACCGGGCGGCCCGTCGTGTGGCTTGGAATCATCCGCGCTACCGCAGCAGCACGGCGCGCGTGACCCACACGCGCGTGCCGACGTGCGCGCGGATGAAATAGGTTCCGGTGGCCACCGGCGTGCCGCGGTCGTCACGCCCGTCCCAGGCGACCGTGTGCAATCCGGGCGACCGCGCTCCCTCATGCAGCAGCGTCCGAACGCGCCGACCCGCCGCGTCGTACACCGCCAATTGCACCGGAGTCGTACGACGCAGCGCGAAGCGGATCTCGGTGGCGCCATGGAACGGATTGGGCCACACACCCGAGCGCACGAAGCCCTCGACGAGATCGAAGCGCTCGAAGGCATCCGTCGGCTTGCCCACCGACACCATGACGACACAGTCTCCGGCATCCGTGCTGATGGTGAGCTCGCACGATGCTTCGTCCGGCGAGTTGGCGATGTAGCAGACCTGCAGCGTGGTCGAGTCGTTCGCTGCCACTGTCGTGCTCGTACCCGCGGTATCGACGAAGAAGTCCGCCGAGTCGCACCCGGTGATCGAGAAGATCTCGAGCGGAAGATCGCCCGTGTTCGCAATCGTCACCAGCGCGCAGGTCGTGTCGCCCGTGGCCACCGACGCCAAGATGACGTTCTTGGGCGTGACCTCGAGCACGGGACCCGTCGGACATGTCACCGTGATGTTCGCCTGGCAGGAATCCACTGCGCCGCACGCGTCGGTCACCGTCA
>JBFJHN010000441.1:0-3825 GCA_041613275.1 Candidatus Krumholzibacteriia bacterium
GCCAGCTGCACGGCGCGCTGCCCCAGCGAAGCGAGCGACGCCGAGCGAAGATCCGACGTGTGTGCGAAGCCGCGACGCCCGTCCACGACCACGCGCAGCCCCACCCCGCGCACGCGCGACTCCTTGGAGAAGTCCACCGACGCGTCGTTGACGCGCACGGTGCGATGCACACCGGTCTGCACGTACGCCTCGGCACCCTCGGCACCCGCACGCAGCGCGGCGTCGACCGCACCCTGGGCTACTGCGCGGGGTTCGAGAATCGTCACCCTCCCACGCTCATGCTGCGGAAGCGAATCGTCGGCTGCCCGACGCCCACCGCAACCTGTTGGCCGGACTTGCCGCACGACCCCGACGCCTTGTCGAACTCCAGATCGCGGCCCACGGCCTCGACGTGCATCATGGCGTCGTTGCCGTTCCCCGTGAGCGTGGCGTTCGACACCGGCGCGGTGAGCGCGCCGTTCTCGATCCAGTAACCCTCGGTCACGTGGAAGCTGAAGTTGCCGTCGGCCGGATTGACGCTGCCGCCCCCGAAGTCGGCGCAGTAGAAGCCGCGCTCGATCGAGGCAATCAGATCCTTGGGATCGTCGGGGCCCGCGGCCACGTAGGTGTTGGTCATGCGCGGGATCGGATAGTGGCGGTACGAGGCACGGCGACCGTTGCCGGTGGGCTGGGCGCCGGACAGCCGCGCGTTGAGTCGATCCCACAGGAAGCCTCGAAGCTCGCCGTTCTCCACCAGCAGCGTGCGCTGCGCGGGCACCGCTTCGTCGTCGATGCGGAACGAGCCACGACTGAACGGCAGCGTGCCATCGTCGTAGATCGTCACGCACGGGGCCGCGACGCGCTTGCCCAGCTGATCGGCGCGAATCGACGTGCGCTTGCGCACACCGTCCCCCTCGAGACTGTGGCCGAAGCATTCGTGCACGAGCACGCCGCCCCATCCCGGTCCCACGAGCACCGGCATGCTCCCCGAGGGAGCCGGACGTGCCGCCAGCAAACGCACCGCGGCCTCGGCGGCCGCGCGCCCCATCGTTTCCGGCGGATTCTCGCTGAAGAAGTCCACGCCCACCGCGCCGCCATAGCGCCGGCTGGCGCTCTGGCGCACGCTTTGGTCTCGAGCCATCACGGTCAGCGCCAGCCGGCAGCGGGACTGCTCGTCGTCTTCGACGACGCCGTCGGAGTTGGCGATCCGGATGCGCCGCACCATGTCCCCGTAGTGCACACGCACCATGTGGATGCGCGGGTCCGCGTCGCGCGCCGCCTGATCGGCGCGCATGCACCAGTCGATGCGCGTGTCACAGCCCACGGCCAAGGCCACCGGCGGGAACACCTCGAAGGGCGCGGCGCCTCCTCCGGCGCGCAGCTCGCGCGGGGACGCGGCGGGGGATGCATCCTGGGCAACGCTCGACGCCGTGCGCGCGGCCTCGCGCAGATCGGCCATCGCGAAGGAATCGGCGTAGGCGTAGCCGGTGGCGCTTCCGTGGACGACGCGAATGCCGACGCCCGATTGCACTCCGGACGACACGTCTTTGAGATGGGTTTCGTCGAGCGTCATCGTCGTCGTGACGCGATGTTCCGCATACACCTCGGCGAACGACGCGCCCCGGCTCTGCGCCTCGCGCAGCAGTGTGTGCAGCGACGCGTCGTCCAGCTGCGCGCGCAAATCCGGGAGCTCCTCGAAAGCGCTCTCCTGGCGTGGTTCCGTCATCGATCCTCCCGTGTCAACGCGGCGTCGGCTTCGGATGGCCCGACGCCTGCAGTCGGCGCTGCAGGTCGACGTCGGCGGGATTCAAGCGCAGCCCCGCTTCCCACGCCGCACGCGCTTCGACGGGGCGCCCCAGGCGCGCCAGCGCGTCGCCGCGCACCAGCTGGGAACGTGGCGTCGCCGGCATGACCTCGTGCGCGCGCGCGAGCTCGCGCAGCGCCTCTTCGGGCTGCCCCATCTGCACCAGCGCCAGAGCGAGCTCCAAGCGCAGCGCCTCCCAGGCCGGGTCGAGCCGCAGCGCCTTCTGCAGATTCGAGACCGCCGCGCGTGGCTGGTCCTGGCTGGCCAGGAACATTCCGTAGTAGCCGTACGACTGCGCGAACCAAGGATCGGCCGCCAGCGCTGCCTGGAAGTACTGCTCAGCGCTCTGCGCGTCGCCGTGCGCCCACGCGAGATTCGCGAGGTTGACCCACGGATCGACGTAGTCCGGATGACGCTGGACGAGCCTCTCGTAGCGGTCGACCGCCGCTTGCACGCGTCCCACCTGCTGCTCGCAGTGCGCGGCGCGTGCCGCCGCCACCGCATGGTCCGGATCCAAGCGCAAGACATGATCGAAACCGGCCAACGCCTGCTCGAAGTCTCCGCGCTGCTGGTACGTCGTCGCCACGCGGTAACGGGCCTCGACCTCGTCGATACGATCCACACCGTACCAGTCGACATACGAAACGACGAGCGCAACGACGGCCACGGACAGCTGCGCGCTCAGCTTCCGCGCGCGCCGCGCGCGGAAGCTCTCGATCAACGCGAAGACACCGCAGGCCGCGAGAACGGCGAGCACGGGAAGAAGCGGCGCACGATAGCGCGCGCTGACGAAGAACGCCACGATCCCTGCGGCGTAGACCAGCGCAAAGAGGCCGACGAGCGGCCACGCCGGGTGCCGGCGCCTGCCCCAGATCGCGCCCACGCACGCCAGCGCGAACACCATCGCGAAGCTCCAGCCGGGCAGACGCAGCATCCACGAGTAGTGACGCGCGAACCAGTAGAAGTCGAAATCGCGCATGACCTCGTGGTTGTGCACCAGCAACGACACCTTCTCGAGCGTGTTGGCCAGCGCGCGTCCGGGATGCTCCGCCCAGAAGCGCAGACCCGCTTCGTAGAACCAGCGATCCCGGTCGGCCGCATGGACGAGCGCGGCTTCCCGCAGAGGCAGATCGTTGATGCGGCGGTACTCGGGACCGGGGCGCAGCGTTGCGGTGCGCCGCATGTCCGGATTGTTGCCCAGATAGAAGTTGATCCCCCCGTTGGCGCTGATGAGCACGACGCGCCCGCTCGCATGAGCGTTGTACAGCGTCACCGGGAGGATCGGCAGCGCTGCGGCGACCAGCAGGACGATCGGCGCCAGCACGCGACGGCGCCGCCACGCGAGCCACACCGCGATGACCACGACGGGCAGCAAGATGGGAGGGCGCGCGAGCGCCGCGATGCCTGCAACCGCGCCGGCCAGCGCCACATCGGGCAGGCGCATGCCGCGCTGCACGGCGCGCACGCCCAGCACGAGGAACGCCAGGTCGAGACACACCGCGAGCGGCGTGGCGAGCAGATCGCCCTCGACGTACAGGAGCGCGCGGCTCGTCGCCACGAGCACTCCCGCAATCGCGCCCACGCGCGCGCCCGCGAGCCGGCATCCCAGAACGGTGGTGAGCGCAGCGCTGATCGACCCCAGGACGATCTGCAGCAGGTGGGGCGCCCACGGACCGTCGCCGAAGACGCGGAAAAGCCCCGCGAGAACGAGCGGGAACAGAGGCGGCATCATGAACGGCGCACGCCCCGTACCCTCGCCGCGCGCCAGCGCCAGGCCCAGGTCGCGGTAGTACTCGGCGTCGATCACCGGTGTCGTGAAGAACGGATTGTCGCGGATGTCGAACAGGTACAGCACGCGGATCACGAACGCCAACACGAACACCGCGAACGCCAGCCGTCGGGTGCTCCAGGATCCGTTTGCGGAAGCGGACAAGCTCACCTCGTGGGCCGAAGGGAGAGGCGCCCGTGCAGCATATCCAGCCGCTCGCCTGGGGCTCAAGCCGCGGTGTCGAGCTCGCTCAGCCGCGGCGCATCACGCGACC
>JBFJHN010000442.1:0-3824 GCA_041613275.1 Candidatus Krumholzibacteriia bacterium
ACCTCATCGTCGACGACGAGAATCTTGCCCTGAAACATCGACCTCGCTCCATGTCGGCAAGGACGCCGGCCTGCAACTCCGTGTGCAGTCACGCGTCCTTACGTGGCCGGCGCGTGTGTTCCACCCCGTGCGGGTTCGGTGTTCGGGGAAAAAGCAATTAAGAGACCAGACCAGCGTCCCGACGGGAGGCGCGCTTCAAGCCTCGCGCGCGATTCCGAAAAGGGCGCGCAAGACCTCGGGGAACGCGCGCGGACACCGCGCAGCGCGCGGAAAGGCACCGCGAAGGGCGTACGACGGATCACACGGTGGTGGTGAGCAGCTGGTTGACGGTGGTCAGAAGGTGCTCCACCCCGAACGGCTTGGGCATGTACGCGTCGCACAGACTCTCGACCTCGCGCGTCTCACGATCGTTGAGCTTCTTAGCGGACAACGCCAGGATGGTGACGCCCTCCATCAGCTCGTTCTGACGGGTGATGCGCATCGTTTCCAAACCATTGAGGTTCGGCATCATGATGTCCATGACGATGAGATCCGGCCGATTCACGCCCAGGTAGCTGAGTGCCTTCATGCCATCGTTGACCCAGTCGACCTGATAGCCGTCGTTGCGCAATGCGTAGGTCAGAATCGTGGCAAGCGGCTCGTCGTCGTCGACGAGGAGAATTCGCTTGGGCATGGGCATCCTTTCTCCTTACGGAAGACCGTGCTGGGGATTCACGCGCGTGGGAGCGAGAACTTGAACGTGGTGCCTTGGTCGATCTCGCTTTCGACCCAAACACGACCACCGTGTTGCTCCACGATGGTCTTGACGATGGCGAGCCCGAGCCCGCTGCCGCGCGAACTGCCGATGCGATCGTCGCCGCTGCGGAAGTACGGATCGAAAACGCGTTTCAACTCGTCGGGCGCAATTCCATAGCCTTGATCCTGCACCTCGATCTCGACGCGATCGTCGAGAACGTGTGCACGCAACGAAACCGAGCTGTTCTGCGGTGAGAACTTCACGGCGTTGTCCACCAGATTGATGAGCACCTGCTCGAGCAGGTCACGGTCGGCATCGATTCGAGGCATGGGATCGGGCAGCTCGGTGTAGAGCGTGACACCGCGCTCGCCCAGAACCGGATGCAGCGCGTGCTTGACGTCGTCGATCAGCTGCACGAGGTCCATCCGCGTACGTCGCACGGCGGCGCTCCGACTCGTCAGTCGCGAGATCTGCAGCGTACGGTCGACGGTACGGATGAGCCGTTCGGTCTCGCGCTGCAGCACGCGCAGGAACTCTGGACCCTGCTTGAACTCCGGGTCCGCGTAGTTCTCGGTGAGCGCTTCGATGTAGGCCTTGATGGCGGTGAGCGGGGTGGAAAGCTCGTGCGCGGCGACGGACAGGTACTGGTCTTTCAAGCGCGCCACGCGTTGCGCGTCGGCCAGCTCTTCGCGAAGACGCTCGATCTCGCGCTGGATGTCCTTGCGGGACACCTCATGTTTGCCGACGGCGATGCCGCCGTTCGTGCGGTTCTTGCGCGTGCGTTTCGACATCCGTGCCCTCGCGATGTTGCTGGCGTCCTTGCCGGTCAACGCCTGCGTTCGGTGACAACGATGCTGCCGGGGCGAGACTTCCCGTAGAGGCGCAGCTCCGCAGCAATGTCCGAGACGCGCCGGGGGTGCATTTCCCTCTCGGCGACGTTGTTGACGATGGCGATCGTCAACGCGATGAGCGGAACGCTCTCGCGCTGTCCGCGACGGTTGACGACCTCGTACGTCCCGCGCAGAGACTCGCGCTCGTTGAACAGACTGCGCGTGACCTCCTGGAAGCGCTCGGCCAACGCGTCCGCCAGCGGCCGAGCGCTGTCGGGATCGACCAGGACGACGAAGTCGTCGCCGCCCAAATGACCGGCGAAGCGCGTCTCCAGATCACGCTTGCCGAGCTCGTCGAGAATCATGTGACCGAGCATCTCGACCACCTCGTCGCCCTTCTCGTAGCCGAAGCGCTCGTTGAAACGCCGGAAGTGATCGATGTCCAGGCTCAGGAAGGCGAAGTCCGTGTGGTCGCCGAGCAGGCGGTTCACTTCCGCTTCGGCCGCTGCCGATCCCGGGAAGCCCAGGAAGCTCACCTTGCCGGGGTGGCGCTGCGCGAGCTCCAGGACGTTCTGGATGCGCGCCAGCAGCTCTTCCCACGCGTACGGCTTGACGACGAACTCGTGCGCGCCCGCGACCAGCGCCTGGAGGCGCGTTGCGGCGTCGCCGCGCGCGGTGATGACGATGATCGGAACGCCCTGCGTGCTCTCGTTGCCGCGCAGCTGACGGCAAACGCTGAAGCCGTCCATCCCCGGCATCATCAGGTCCAGCAGCACGAGATCCGGGTTCCAGTCCAGAACGGTTGGGAGCGTTTCGTCGCCGCGCCCGACGCCCTGGACGTCGAATCCCTCACCCCGAAGTTGGAACTCCAGGATGTTTCGGAGGTTCTCTTCGTCATCGACGACGAGAATTCGCGACGTTTCGCCCACGGTGGTCGACAGAACTCGCCTCCCTGCGCACGCATGAGGAATCCCTGGAAAGACCGGGGACCTTCCGCACCCGAAACCGCAATTCGTATGCCACGCTCCCATGGGGTCAGGAGGCGGCGGCGCGCGCGTTTCGGGCCGCGGCTAGGGCGTTTCCGGCGCTTGCGCCGCGGTCGAGTCCGCCTCTTCCGTGGCGATGTCGATCGGCAGCGGAATGAGCTCTTCTCCTTCGTGCAGCTCTTCGCGCAGCAGCTGTTCGGCGTAGGTCTCCCAGCGCGCGCGCAGGTTGGTGCGAATGCCCTGTGCAACATCCTTCTTGCCCAAGGCTTCGAGAAGCTCCGCCACCTGCATGGGGTACTTGGGTTCCGCGGGATCCAGCTGCGAGGCGGTCGCCTCGAGCGCGAGCGGAATGGCGCGAAAGCCGGTGAAGCGCATCGCGCCCGCGAACTGATCGAGCTGACGCGCCAACGGGACGGGCTGCAGGGCGAACAGAACCAGCAGGACGGTCGCGAGCAGAGCGGCCGACAGCCCATCGCCGCGCAGGGCGCTTCGCCCCTGCGTGCGCAACGCGTACAGGCGCAAGCCGTCCAGCGACGATCCCACCCACAACAGCACACCCAGCGAACCCAGGCCCGCGCACAGAAGGAACAGCGCTTCCAAAGCGAGGTCCGGCAGCGCGCCCACCCCCGCGGCGCGATTGCAGCGCCACAGCCAGCCGCTCCACGCGAGCACCAGAACGGCGACGCCCGTGGACGCCGCATTCCAGAACACGCACGCGGCGCGCCGCGGATGTCCCGAGATCACGTGACCCGAGCCCGGCGCGACCAGGGAAAGCGCCACCATGCCCAGCGGCTGCCGCACCCGGGTCGGCAAGCGTTCGGGCACGAACCTGCGATCGGCGCCAGCCAAGAAGACGGCGCGACACCACGCCGCGATCCCCATGAACGTGAGCGTGCACAGGGTGAACATCCACGGAAGAAGCGGCACGATGCCCTGTTCGAGCCAAGGGCTGACGTCGGCCCAGCGCCACAGCAGCGCACCCCATGCTGCGAGCGGGAGCACCGCAACGAACGTCCACGTTGCCGTGTGGCTGCCGTGTCGCATGACGAGCGGCGCGAACGGCCCCAGCGTGTACGCCAAGGCGAGTAGGAGACCGGAGCGGTATTCGCCGGGTGGGGGCGTGGGGTCGGGGGGTGCCGAGTCATCGTCGTCGTCGGCATCGGCGTCGAGCAGGAAGCGGACACGCGGCGCCTCGCGCAACAGATCCGCGGCCTTGGGCGGGGAGCCGCTCAGGTCGAGCTCGACCACCACCGGGGACTCGCCGGCCCACGC
>JBFJHN010000443.1:0-3813 GCA_041613275.1 Candidatus Krumholzibacteriia bacterium
AGCGCCAGCAGCCAGGCGTTGGCGCCGGCGCACAGTCCAATGCCGACGGAGAAGAACAGGAAGGCCATGTCCTTGGTGTCCTTGATCACCGTGCGGAAGCGGATGACGGACAGCGAGCCGACCAGGCCGAGGGACAAGGCTACGTTGCTGCCGATCGCCATCATGATCATGGCGACGATGGGCGAGATCAAAATGAGGGCCAGGAAGAACGAACGGCTGTACGCGACACCGCTGTGCGTCTTCCGGTAGACGGTGGCCCAAACAAAAGCCAAGGCGAACGCCAACGCCAAGCTCAGGAACATCTGGCCGGGCGTCATGTCGATCTTCAAGAGATTCGTCGAGTTCATGGGGTTGCGTCTCCATCAAATGGAGTCCTGGTACGGGACATCCTTGTCATGGGGGCAGTGCGGACCCGCGCGCACTCACGCGACACGGAGATCCGCCAACGACACACATCACGTATTGCTTTGAGGTGATGACTCTACTTGGTCCATCCAGGCCCGAAACCATTCGGGCGCAGGAGGAGTCTCATCGCACCATGAGACCGGACCTCCCCTGAGGGGTAGCAACAGTCTATCACGGCACGTTGGCTTTCCGTAAGCAATCGCTGTCGATCGGGTCGCGTACGGCGGCGAACGGTAGAAATTCACCGATATGGCACCTTCAAAGGTACAACGTTCCATGCTGCGCGCGCCGGGCGCGCTCGGAAGCGGACTCGACGTTACGCAAATTCGCCCAATCGGGTCACGATGTGGCACAACGAGGAACAATCATGCTGAAGTTCGCCCAGGCGCCGCATCCTCTGAAGGCATTTTGCAGGACGCCAACACGACACTTGGTTGTTCGCGACCTCATGCGCTATCCTAGATGCACGCGCCCCTCGCGTATCCACTCATGTCCGTGGTGGGGAAGCGTGCGGCTCCGCGCCGGGGAGCTGACACCGACCCCTCATTTCGCGCCACGGCGATCAAAACAATTGGAAGAATAGCCATGCGAGGAAGGAACCCTCTGCGACTGGTCGCTGGACTGCGTGTGCCCCTATCCGCCGCGCTCCTGATGGTGTTCGTGCTGGCCTCCGCAGCGCACGCCCAAGGCGACAGCTACATCCTGGGCGAGGAGCGCCGACTCGAGATCGTCGTCCACGTCCTGGGAGAGGTCACCCGTCCGGGCGAGCTACGCGTGCAGGACGACACGAACGTCCTCGAAGCTCTCTCGAAGGCCGGTGGCGGCACCCAGTACGCCAATCTCAGCGCTGTCACGATCACTCGCTTGCCGAAGAACGCCGAAATGAACGTGCGCGGCAGCGAGCAAATCATCCACGTCAACATTGAAGACTACCTGCGCAAGGGCTCGATGCGACCGCTGCCCCTGCTGCAGCCAGGTGACGTCATCTCGGTGCCGAGAAACAACTTCTCGCGCTGGAAGACCACGGCCTCGATCATTCGTGACCTGTCGATCGTGGCTTCGACCTACTTTCTGTATTTGCGCACCACCAGATAATTCTCCTGAACACGAACGTCGGAGTGGCCTCCAATGCAGCAATCGGATACTGAGCAGATCTTCGCGCGAGTCGGGCGCATCCTGAGGCGTCGCAAGCTTCTGATGCTCGTGTGCCTCGTCACCGTGCTGGTGCCGATCGGCATCTTCAACGAAGTGCAGACACCGATGTATCAGGCCAGCACGACGGTCGTGTTCGACGAGTTCGCCAACCCGGTCGGCAACATGGACGCCGACCTGTCGCGCGAGATCCTCATTGCCAATCGTTTGGAAGAGTTCGGCAGCTACTCCTTCGCCAAGGATATTGCCGACGCCATGCCCGAAGAGTCGATGCAGCGCTTCCCGTATCCGGAAGACGCACCGGAGGGCTTCGACGAAAAGGCTTTTGCGGTGTCCAAGATCCACAAGAGCATCGACGCCTACTCGGTGCGCAACTCCAACATCGTGCGCGTCCACGTGGAGATGGAGGACCGCGAGCTCTGCGCGGCCGTCGCCAACACGGCGGCGCGCGTCTTCCAGGAGCGGGCCTACCGCATCAAGCAGGAAGGCACATCCGGCGTTCGTCAGTTCATCGAGAGCCAGCTGGCCATCTTCGAAGGCAAGCTCAACGACTCCGAAGAGGCGCTGAAGCTCTACAAGCAGAACAACAAGGTGGTTTCGTTCCAGAGCGAGGCGCAGGAGATCCTCAAGCGCGCCACCGAGGCCGAGGTTCTGTACAACCAGGCCAAGACCAACCGTCGCTCGCTGGAAGAGCGCATGTCGGCCGTGGAAGCCGAGATTGCCCGGCAGAGGAAAGTTCTCGTGCCCTCCATGACGCGCGTGTCGACTCCGTGGGCACAGAAGCTCAAGTCCAAGCTCGTCGACCTGCAGACGCAGTACATGGACTTGAAGGTGCAGAACTACCCGCCGACGCATCCGAAGATGGTGCAGCTGGAAACGGAGATCGAACGCACCAAGGCCGACCTGAGCGCGGAAGCGATGAAGCTGGCCGAGGCCCAGAACGTCGTCGACCCCGTCGTGCAGATGGAGAAGTACTTCACCGAGTCGTCGTCGCTGCAGATCGAGATCGAGTCCTTGCGCGCGCAGGAGGCTGCACTGAAGCGCGTCATCGACGAGTACGATGTGTCGCTCGGCACGCTCCCCGACAAGGAGCTCAACCTCGCCCAGCTCGAGCGTGACCGTAACGTCAACCAGAAGCTGTACACGACGCTTCTGGAAAAGCTCGAAGCCGCGAAGATCAGCGAAGCAGAGAAGATCCCCAGCATTCGCATCATCGACGAGGCGAAGATTCCCTCGAAGCCGATTCGCCCGCGCAAGAAGCTGAACCTGGCCATCGGCGTGCTCTTTGCGCTGTTCGCCGGCGTCGGCATGGCGTGGTTCCAGGAATCGGTGGTCGCGCCGGTCGGCTCGGTGCAGGCGCTGGAAAACCTGACCGGCTGGTCCGTGCTGGCGTCGGTGCCGCGCATCGAGAAGCTGCCGCGCGGCAAGCTGAAGCTGGAGCATCCGCCGCGTAGTCGCGCGCAGGTGCGCCGCATCAAGCGTCACATCTACTCCCAGATCGAGCCGTACTCCGCGGCTGCCGAAGCCTATCGCATGCTGCGCACGAACCTGCAGTTCGTCGGTCTGGGCGAGAAGTACCGCACCGTGCTCGTCACCAGCATCGGGCCCAGCGAAGGCAAGTCGACGACGCTGTCCAACCTGGCGATCTCGCTGGCCAAGCTCGGCCAGAAGACGCTGGTGCTGGACTCCGAGGTGCGACGCCCGGTGCAGCACACCGCGTTCGACGTGACGCGCGGCCCCGGTCTGGCCGAGGTGCTGGTGAGCTCGAACCTCGAGATGGCGCATGGGAACGGCAATGGCAGCGCCAACGAAGAAGACGACGTCGACGAGGTGTGGATCGATCGGAAACACAAGAAGAACGCGCCCATCGAGGTGAGCGCGCGCTTGAACGACGACGCGGCACATCCCAAGCGCCTCGACGAGCTGCTCAAGGACTCCGTGCGTTCGGTGCGTATCCGCAACCTGCAGATCTTGACCAGCGGAGACCGTTGGGTCGATCCCAGCGTGACGATCTCGAACTACGCCCAACGTCTCAAGGCGATCCTGGGCCAACTCAAGCAGCGGCACGACGTGATTCTGGTCGACGCGCCGCCGCTCATGCTGGTGCACGATGCCGCCGTGGTGTCGACGATGGTCGACGGTGTGATCTTCGTGGTGAACTCGAGCCGCGTCGACGACGAAGCCCTGTTGAAGGCCAAGCAGCTGTTGGAGAACGCCAACGCCAACGTGTTGGGAATCGTGCTGAACGACTTCGAA
>JBFJHN010000444.1:0-3808 GCA_041613275.1 Candidatus Krumholzibacteriia bacterium
GCGTGGTCCTGGCCGCCGAACTCGAAGTCGTTCGACAACAGGTCGAACACTGAAAGACCCACACGCAGGTTCGGCGTGACTTCGTACAACGCTCCCAGATCCAATCCGAAGACCGTGTCGCTCAGGAAGTCGATATCCTCGCTGTTGGAGATGGCGAGCAGCGACTTCGAGGTGAGCGACAGCCGCCGGTGATCGATCTTGAGCGACCCCCCGAAGCTCAGCAGGCCCGGAAGCAGCGTGTCCCAGCTGTAGGCGGCGCTTGCGATACCGGTGTACGCGATGTCCAGCGTGAGGTTCGCCACCGGAACACCCGACGCGCCGTTGAGTGCGAGGGCATCGGTCGCGCCACGCGCGAAGAAGCCGAACCCCAGGTGTGGCATGCCGGCGCTTCGCGACGGCAGCGTCACCCACAGCGGAAAGTGCGCCGAGGCGCGCGAGCTCTTGCCGCCAATCTCGTTCAGCAGATCGTCGAAGAAGGCGGCCTGATCCTCGTCGCTCAAGCTGTCGAGATCCTCGATCGTGTTGTTGTTGTCGCTGTAGAAATTGATGGCGTTGATGCCATTGTTGTTGATGCTCACCGGCAGGAACTCGAAGCCGATGCTGCGCTGCGAGTAGGCGAGCCCCGCCGGGTTCATGAAGAACAGGTTGCGATCGTTGCTGACCGCGGTGAAGGCACCGCCCATGCCCAGCAGGCGCGGGCTGAAATATTGAGCGCGCTCGAGGTCGATCTCGGCGGCACCAACGTGTATGGCGCTCGCCAGAACGACGGCACACACTCCGAGCGTTGCACGCGTTCTCATGCTCCACCTCCCGCACAGGGGCACGGTCCGTAGCGGTCGAAAAGCTGGCGTACTCCGTCGTACACGAAGTCGAGCATCTGTCCCACGATGATGTCGGTGTCGATGTTCGCGGGCTTCGGCCCCATCGACGTATCGGTGCAGCCGATGTCAACGGTCGTGCTTTGGCCCTTCGCCGTCAGGTACGCGTCATACACACCCTCCAGGGCTTCGCAGATCGAGGCGAAGCCAGGCACCGAATCGGGGGGGCGGCTCCACAGCGGGCAGACCAGCACGCACGAGATGAACTCGTCGCGCGGCTGCGTGCCCGTGTACTCGACGTCGTAGCCGCCGGCGTCGTCGGCGACAATTCTGACGTCGGGGTGCTGATCGAAGCCGTTGTTCAAGTTCTGGTCGATGTCGAGAATGGTGACGAACGCCGTGAGCAGCGAGCCCACGGCGAAGCCCGCGTCGACGTCGAAGCGCGCGCCGGCCAGATCGGCGCTCGTGATCGAGCCGTCCTGCAGGCCCTCGATGAGCTCTCGCAGGTAGGCGACGGCCTGCGGGCACGCCGACGCGATCGCGCGCAGCTCTTCCAGCGACAGGTCGAGCAAGTGGTTGCTGCGCATCCGATCGCCGGGGGAACTGCGCCCCGCGCCACTCGGACCGTTCTCAGGGCTTCCGCTCGCCTTGGCGCGCGCCTTCTGGTTGGTAAAAACGCTGAAGTAGTCGGAGATCGAGATCCGGGAGCGCGCCAACACGGCCTGGGACGCCACGTAGCGCAGGCGTGGCACCTGCAAACCCGGATCGTTGGCGATGCCCTTCTCGGCGAACCGCAAAGCGTCGTCGTAGTCGCGTCTCAACAAAGCGGCCTCGGCGTCGCCAAGCAGTGTCTCGGGGTCGTCGGAGCCGCCCTCGTCGTGCGTCCAGGAGAAGATGTTGCATCCGACGCACACCAGGGCGATCCCACAGGCCAGCAGCCATGTCGCGGCCCGTCGCGTGCTCACCCCCGGCGCAGAGGACCGCTTCTCGCGCGATCGTCTTCGTTCCCTCGCTCCCATGTTCCCTCCCGTCGAGATCGCGAACGCACGCCCAGGGCGAGGCTGCGCGTGCGGGGCGATCCGATGTGTGGTGCGGGCTGAGTCCACTATACCAACGTTGGACGAGCCAACCCCAGCGCTGTCACGTCGCAGGGCGAATTTCCACAGACACGCGCGAACGGGCACCCCATAGCCTTTGGTTGCACACGGGGAAGTGAGGTTTTACACGACTCGGGCGGGGTCTTAGAATGGCGGCAACCCCAGAGCCACACCCTGGCCAGGAACGGGCTCCGCATGACGCGTCGCTTCCCTCGATCGACCTATCGGCTGCAGTTCGGTCCGGAGTTCCGCTTCGGCGACGCCGCAGGGGTGGTCGACTATCTCGACGCGCTGGGCGTACGCGACGTGTACGCGTCACCGTTGTTCAAGGCGCGGCGCGGGAGCCTGCACGGCTACGACGTGACCGACCATGCCAACCTCAACCCCGACCTGGGCCGCATGGCCGACTTCAAGGCCTTCTCGCGCGCGCTGCGGGAGCGCGACATGGGCATGGTGTTGGACGTGGTCCCCAACCACATGGGCGTGAGCGACGACGCCAACCGCTACTGGCAGGACGTGCTGGAAAACGGCCCCAGCTCGCGCTATGCGCGTTTCTTCGACATCGACTGGCAGCCTCCGAAGCCCGACCTGGCCGGCAAGGTGCTGCTGCCGTTCCTGGGCGACCAGTATGGGCGCGTCCTCGAGAACGGTGAGCTGCGCCTGAGCTATGGGCGCGGAGCGTTCTGGATTCGTGTCTACGATCGCCGGCTGCCGGTGGGCCCGTCCACCTGGGTGCGGATCCTCGAGCCTGCGCTCGAGGCCCTGCGTCCTCACGCGGCGGACGACGACGTCCACTTCGTCGAGTTCGAAAGCATCGTGACCTCGCTGCGCCGTCTTCCCCCGCGTACCGAAACCGATCCCTCGCGCATCACGGAACGCCATCGTGAGAAGGAAGTGGCCAAGCGCCGCTTGGGCCGTCTGCTCGAAGAGGCGCCCGCCATTCGCGGCGAGATCGACAAGATCATCGAGCGCTTCAACGGTCGTCGCGGCGACCCGCGTAGCTTCGACGAGCTCGAATCCCTGTTGGCCGATCAGGCCTATCGCCTGTCGTTCTGGCGCGTGGCGTCGGACGAGATCAACTACAGGCGCTTCTTCGACATCAACGAGCTCGCGGCCATCCGCGTCGAAGAGCTCGAGGTGTTCGAGATGGTGCACGCGCTGGTTCTGCGTTTGCTGAGCCACGTCCACGGTCTACGCATCGATCACCCCGACGGTTTGCTCGATCCCGAGCAGTACTTCCGCGATCTTCAGGAAGCCTGCCGGCGCGCGCTGGCGGGGAAGAGCGTCGAAGACGTGCGCGCGCGCCCCCAAGCATCGCGGGCCGTTGCGGCGGCGCAGGCCGGGGGCGAAACGGCGGCGGCGGCACCGCCGTCGCCTTCACCCTTCCAGAGTCCGGACGAGGTCGTCGACGGTGACCTTGCTGCGGGGCGTCACGTCTTTGTCGTTGTCGAGAAGATTCTCTCGTCCGTGGAGCACCTGGACCCGACCTGGCCGGTGCACGGGACGACGGGGTACGAGTACATGAATGCGCTCAACGGCGTCTTCGTCGACCGCGACAACCGGCATCGCATCCTCGAGATCTACGAGCGTTTCTCCGGTTGGACGGAGAGGTTCGAGGACACCGTGTACCACAGCAAGCAGCTCATCCTGGCTGCCGCGATGTCCGGGGAGCTGCGCGTTCTCGCGCGATACCTCGATCGTATCTCGGAGCAGCATCGGTGGTCGCGCGACTTCACGCTTGCCAGCCTGCGCGCCGCACTTCGCGAGGTGATTGCGTGCTTCCCCATCTACCGTACCTACATTCGTGCCGACACGCAGATGGTGAACGAGGAGACACAGCGCTACGTGGACACGGCGATCGAGTCTGCGAAGCGGCGCAATCCCGTGATCAAC
>JBFJHN010000445.1:0-3777 GCA_041613275.1 Candidatus Krumholzibacteriia bacterium
CATCATGTAGATTGGGTTGAACCCATCACGCTCGTGTCCGAGCTGATCGAACAGCGTCTCAGAGATCTCGGTGGTGGCGTTCGTCCAGGTGTCGATCACCTTGTTGTAGCGCTCGCCGTCGGTAATGTCACCGGCGGCGTAGCTCTCGGTGATCTGGCGCACCTGGTCCTCGGCCCGCGCGATGATGTGCGGTTTCTCCGGTGGTACGTGCAGATCGTCGATGCCAATCGTGATTCCACCAGACGTTGCAAAGTCGAAGCCGGCACTCTTGAGGTGATCGAGAAACTCGACCGTCTTCTCGCCACCGAGACGCCGGTAGCAGTTGCCGACCAGGTCAGCCAGCGTCTTCTTGTCGAGCGTCGCATTGACGTAGCCCATCTCGTCCGGAAGGATGGCGTTGAACAACACGCGTCCTACCGTGGTCTCGATGATCTCGGGCTTGCTGCCGTCGCCGTTGCTGGGCAGGCGCAGCTTGATGCGCGCGTGCAGGCCCACGGCCCGCGCGTCGTACGCCGTGCGCACTTCGTCAGCGCCAAAGAACGTCATGCCCTCGCCCTTGTCGCCCTTCTTCACCTGCGTCAGGTAGTAGCAGCCGAGCACCATGTCCTGCGTCGGTGCGACGACCGGGTGGCCGTTCGCCGGGTGCAGGATGTTGTTGCTCGAGATCATCAGGACGCGCGCCTCGATCTGTGCCTCGTACGAAAGCGGCACGTGCACGGCCATCTGATCGCCATCGAAGTCGGCGTTGAACGCCTGGCACACCAGTGGGTGGATGCGGATCGCCTTGCCCTCGACGAGAACCGGCTGGAAGCTCTGCACACCGAGACGGTGCAACGTCGGAGCGCGGTTGAGGAGCACCGGGTGATCCTGGATGATCTCGTCCAGAATGTCCCAGACCTCGGGCTTCTCCTGCTCCACCAGTTTCTTCGCACTCTTGACCGTCTGCACGTAGCCGCGGTCCTCGAGCTTGCGGAT
Source organism: Candidatus Krumholzibacteriia bacterium (assembly GCA_041613275.1). Classification (GTDB taxonomy): domain Bacteria; phylum Krumholzibacteriota; class Krumholzibacteriia; genus JBFJHN01. The sequence continues at coordinate 976 of JBFJHN010000445.1, forward strand.
GATGAACGGCTTGAAGAGCTCGAGTGCCATGTTCTTCGGCAACCCGCACTCGTAGAGCTTGAGCTCCGGCCCGACCACGATGACCGAGCGGCCCGAGTAGTCGACGCGCTTACCGAGCAGGTTCTGGCGGAAGCGACCTTGCTTGCCCTTGAGCATGTCCGAGAGCGACTTGAGGGGACGATCGCCCTGACCGCGCACCGCGCGACTGCGACGCCCGTTGTCGAACAACGCATCGACGGCTTCCTGCAGCATGCGGCGTTCGTTGCGCAGGATGACCTCGGGCGCCTTGATCTCGATGAGCTTCTTCAGGCGGTTGTTGCGGTTGATGACGCGACGGTAGAGGTCGTTGAGATCGGACGTTGCGAAGCGTCCACCCTCGAGCGGCACCAGCGGACGCAGGTCCGGCGGCAGCACCGGAATGACCTCGAGAATCATCCAGTCGGGCTTGTTCTCCGACTGGCGAAAAGCCTCCACGACCTTGAGGCGCTTCAGCAGGTCCTTCTTCTTCTGCACCGACGACTCGATCTTGGCCTGCGCGCGCAGCTCCACCGACAGCTGCTCGATGTCGATCTGCCCGAGCAGCTCGCGGATGGCGTCGGCGCCCATCTTGGCCGTGAACGTTCCCTGCTCGCTCTCGAGCACGTCGAGGTACTGGTCCTCGGGGATGAGCTCCTTGTATTGCAGCGTCGAAGTGCCCGCGTCGGTGACCACGTACGACTCGTAGTACAGCACGCGTTCGAGGTCCGACAGCGACGTCCCCAGCAGGTGACCGATGCGGCTGGGCAGCCCCTTGAAGAACCAGATGTGCGACACCGGCACGGCGAGCTCGACGTGGCCCATGCGCTCGCGACGCACCTTGGACTGCGTGACTTCGACGCCGCAGCGGTCGCAGATGACGCCCTTGTACCGGATGCGCTTGTACTTGCCGCACGCGCACTCCCAGTCCTTCACCGGACCGAAGATGCGCTCGCAGAACAAGCCGTCTTTCTCCGGCTTGAACGAGCGGTAGTTGATCGTTTCCGGCTTCGTGACCTCGCCATAGCTCCAGCTCCGGATCGTCTCCGGCGACGCCAGCTGGATCCGGATGGCCTTGAAGTCGGTGGGGCGCCGTCGTTCCCGTTCACTGGGAGAGAACACGGGACGTACCTCCTACTTTGCGCTTCGGGAACCGCGGGGCGCGGCCTAAGGGGTATCGGCCGCGCTCACCCGCAAAAAATCACGACATCTCGAGCTGCACGTCGAGGCACAGGCTCTGAAGCTCTTTGACGAGCACGTTGAAGGACTCGGGAATCCCCGGCTCCGGCGGATTCTCGCCCTTGACGATGGCTTCGTAGATCTTGGACCGGCCGACCACGTCGTCCGACTTGACCGTGAGCAGCTCCTGCAAGCAGTAGGCAGCGCCGTACGCTTCCAGCGCCCACACCTCCATCTCGCCGAAACGCTGGCCGCCGAACTGGGCCTTGCCGCCCAGCGGCTGCTGCGTCACCAGCGAGTACGGACCGATCGAACGCGCGTGGATCTTGTCGTCGACCAGGTGCGAGAGCTTCATCATGTAGATGTAGCCCACGGTGACTTCCTCGTCGAAGCGCTCGCCCGTGCGGCCGTCGTACAGCACGCTCTTGCCCGACTCGGGCAAGCCGGCCTGCCGCAGCTCGTTCTTGATCTCGGCGATCGAGGCGCCGTCGAACACCGGTGTGGCGCAGTGCATCTTCAGCTTGTGCGCCGCCCACCCCAGGTGCGTTTCGAGGATCTGCCCCAGGTTCATACGACTGGGCACACCCAGCGGGTTCAGGATGAGCTCCACCGGAGTGCCGTCCGGCAGGTACGGCATGTCCTCTTCGGGCACGATGCGCGACACGACACCCTTGTTGCCGTGACGTCCCGCCATCTTGTCGCCCACCGAGATCTTGCGCTTGCGCGCGATGTACACCTTGACCAGCTTGACCACGCCGGGCGGCAGCTCGTCGCCGCGCGTGACACGCTCGACGTCTTTTTCGTGCTGACGCGCCGTCTTCTCCAACGCGCGGTTGGCCGCCTCCAGCACGCGCTTCGCCTTGCGGTCGACGCTCTCGTCCTGGACGATCGGCATGCCCCACTGCACGTGGTCGAAGTCGACCTCTTTGAAGCGCTCCTGCGTGAGCTTGGTGTTGGCGCGCAGGATGATCTCGCCGGTCTCGGCATGCACCAGGCGTTCGCTCGTCTGATTCTCCATCAGCTCGAACAGCTTCTCGTCGCGCATGTCCTTGATGCGCTGCTCTTCCTTGCGCAGCGCGCGGCGCAGGCGTTCGAGCTTCTTCTTCTCGTCGGCCTTGCCACGGTCGTCGCGCTCGCGACGCGAGAACAGCTTGATGTCGACGACGATGCCCTCCATGCCCGGAGGCGCCTTTAGCGAGGCGTCGCGCACGTCGCCGGCCTTCTCACCGAAGATGGCGCGCAGCAGGCGCTCCTCCGGCGACAGGTCGGTCTCGCCCTTCGGCGTCACCTTGCCAACCAGGATGTCGCCCGACTTCACGCGGGCGCCCACCATGACCACGCCATCCTCGTCCAGCTTGCGCAACGCTTCTTCACCGACGTTGGGGATCTCGCGCGTGATCTCCTCCATGCCGGCCTTGGTGTCGCGCACCTGGCACTCGAACTCCTCGATGTGGATCGAGGTGAACTTGTCGTCGCGCACCAACGACTCGCTGACGATGATGGCGTCCTCGAAGTTGTAGCCACACCAGGGCATGAAGGCGACGACCACGTTGTGGCCCAGCGCCAGCTCGCCCGCGTACGTCGCCGGACCATCGGCGATGATCTGAC